>CAJCHQ010000418.1 GCA_903970295.1 Bryobacterales bacterium | reverse complement strand
TTGGCGGATTCGATCGCCATCATCATCGCCACGCCGGCGTATCCCCACTGCGCCACACCATCACGGATCATCTGTAGAATTGGGTCTATGAATTGATGAAGCATTTGGACCTCTGACCGGCTGACAAACGAGATTCTACAGCCGTTCGTTGGTGGAGACCTTTAGGAACTTTCAGGCTGATTCCAATTTTCCAGGGGTGCACTAAGCATGACCGCCACGATCGCAGCTACGGAGCCACTGTATTTTACTGTCGCTACCGCAGGCCATGTCGACCACGGTAAGACGAGCCTGTTGCGGGCTTTGACCGGCATCGATCCGGATCGGCTGAAAGAAGAAAAGCAACGCCAGATGACAACCGATCTGGGTTTTGCTCATTTGACTATTAAACCTTTACAAGGCGATGTCGAGCAACGGAACTTTACGGTCGGCTTCATAGATGTGCCTGGACATGGCAAGTTTTTAAAGAATATGTTGGCCGGCGTCGGAGGCATCGATATCGCACTGCTGGTGGTGGCGGCAGACGAAGGTCCGATGCCGCAAACTGTTCAGCACGTGAAGATCTTGAGTTTGCTCTCGGTGACGAAGGTATTTCTGGTTCTAACTAAAATCGACGCTGCCAGTGACGAGCAGCGCGAAGACGCTCTAGCTAGGGCGAAAGAATTGCTCGCTCGTTACTCGCTCGAGTGTTTGCATGTGGTTTCAGTTTCTAGCACGAAAGGCACTGGCATCGACGAGATTCCTGTGGCTTTGAGGCGCAGTCTGATCGAGAATACGCAACGAGGCATTGAAACGTCTCTGCCGGCATATCTGCCTGTAGACAGAGTCTTCACTAAAGTCGGCTACGGTCTGGTCGTCACAGGTACTCTTGTGCGCGGTTCTTTTACTGTCGGCGATACTGTCTTAATCGAGCCGGGCGGTCTTCAGGCCAGAGTGCGAGGGTTAGAAAGCTTTGGCCACAACTTGCAAAAAGCTAACGCCGGGCAGCGTCTGGCCATAAATTTGGCGCTCAAATCAAATAAACCGATCACTCGCGGACATGCAGTTTTTGCCGAGCAGCCAAGCGCCAGTCAAACTCTGATTGTCGAGCTGCGCATGTTCGAAGCCGACGAAGGCGCAGATTCAGTAAACGATCTCGTCGGTCAAATGGTGCGCGTATATCACGGAACATCCGAGGTGCCCGGGCACATTCGCTGGCTCGAAAAAGTGGGAGCCGATGAAGGTGGGAGAATCGTAGCGCAACTGTCTCTAACTGAAGTAATAAATGCCGAGCCTGGCGAAACCTTTGTGGCGCGCTACGGTGACTTTGGTATCACAGGCGGTTCTATTTTGGTAGCCGCCCGACCCCGCTGGCTGACGCGGAAAAGACTGGTGCCTCTGGCAACACTGCTTCTGCAACAGAATTACAATGAGGCGTTGCCGAATTTTCTCGACTGCAACCCTCAGCGCATGGTGAAAAAGCAGACGCTGGCAGCACTTTTGCCTCTGGCACAACGACAACTCGTTGAGACGTTGATAGCGAACTCGACCTTAGTTCGCCTCGGAGATTACGTCATGAACGCGACGGCGAAACAAGACTTGATGCAGAAGTTTGTGCAGGCGATCGCTCAATCAAAGGCTCCCGCGGCTGAAGGCATGGCTCTGGAAACGTTGCGAACTCGTTCTTTATCCGGGCTGGACAAGGCGGCTTTCCAACAACTTGTGCGTGAAGTGGTAGATGATGGGCGAGTTGTAAAAGAAGGCGACAAAGTGAAGCTGCCGCTTTCGCGGGCGGGAAAGACGGCGAGCGGGGATGGCGAGGGCAAAGCCGACGCTACCGTGACTGGAATCATAAAGTTATTAGACGAAAATATCTGTTTGGAAATCGATGAAATCGCGAAGCAGATTAACAAACCCCGAGCTAGTGTAATTTCCATTCTCAATCAATTAGCGAAGGAAGAGAAGGCCAGTATCGTCAATTATGAATTCGCCAGTTCGAGCGAATCGTTGCACAAAGCACATTTGGCTCTGGCTCAAATCTGGCAAGAGAAGCGTGAAATCAGCCCCAGTGATTTTAAAGAGCGTTTAGGGGTGACGCGTAAATATGCGATGCCCCTGCTCAGTTATTTCGACGACCGCTCGATCACGCGACGCGTCGGCAATACCAGGCAGTTGTTGAAGGCGCCTAAGCCGAAAGCTTGATTTAGCAGGGGTGAAAGCAGAAAAAATTATTGCATGTGTATGCCTTCGTCTTCGTCTTTGTCGCGGTCGAACGGTAATAGTGACTGTACGTTTATGCGCAAATAATCGGCGAATTCCACCGGCGTCATGTATTTTTTCAAAAAGTCCCATGAATGAGGTCCCCACTGAGGAGTTGGCTTGACATTGGGTGTAATCCAAAACATGTTAGTGAGCCAACCTGGCATCCAGCGCGAAGCACCCATGAGTTCTGCTCGCTGCGCTCGATCTAAATGACTTCTCGCTTTCACAAATCGTTCGAGAATGCGATCCTCTTGTGGCAAGCTTTTCATGGCTCTCATAAAAATTCCGACGTGAGTGTTCTCAAATTTCTTCGATAATTGATTTGTTGTTCTAAAATGCACTTGCACCTTGCCGTAATCCGAAGAATTACACCAAAATGATGTCGAAGAACCGCCAGCCACAACCGTCGGCTTTCCGTTGAAATTTACGCCAATGTGCAAAGCGACTGCCGCGTCATTCCCGTGCAATAGCAATACATCTTTGCCAAAGGCTTTTGCTTTTGCGAGCACAATTTGTGCGAGTGTCGGCATCGCAGATGTTGCTTTAACAAAGATACCTCTTGCGACGCGCACGATAAATTGTTGGTCGATCAATCTATAGATAGCTGAATCGACGGCTTTTCTTGGCCCGTAGCCGAGCATCTCTCTCGTTGCGAAGGGCTGCCCTTCTGGCATGTCAGAAATATGTTTTCGTATTTTTGAGCTGATCCACATGTTCATTTCCTCCTTTAAACCTCAGGGGAAAATTGCGCATTTTTCCCCTAAGGTCGAATTGGTTTCGGCAACAGGATTCCCACCTCATACAACGTGATGAAAAACAAAAAAGTTCAATTCCTGGCGCCCTCACTTTTTCTGACAGCCGGTCGACAAACGAATTGCAAAAAAGCATGTTTCGACTGTCGGGTCGTTGACTTGGTCGCGGGCGCAATCTGCTAATATGGCTTCGCAACCGATTTGTTGACTGAGCAGTGCTTGCCAAAACTTTTTCGCAAAAACGACTTAATCTGCGCTTCTGCGCGATGTTTTTGCTGATCAATATTTTGATATCCGCTGCGGTTTTTGCGTTCGCGATCTCTTCATGTTTCGCTGCAGACGGCTTGAACGGTCTTGAGGATTTCACCGATAAGCTGAAGCTCACGCCCGGCATGACGATTCTTTTTCCGGTCACTCAGTGCGTCGATCAGGCCGACAAGCCACTTGCCGATCACAAAATGATCATTGTCATCGATAAGCCCGGGCGAGATGAGGCTTTCAGCTTTAAATGGACTATGACCGAACCTCTTAACGCCTCCGGCGAGCGCGGGGTTGCCGAGGAAGACGTTAAATCATCTCATCGAGTCAGCTTTTTCTATAAAAACAATGAATCAATGGTCGAGTCAGGATACACCAACGCAGTGCGGCTATCAGACGCCGTGTATCACGATCTCAAGTCCGGTGCTACCACTGAGTTCGAAACCGACGGGCCATACACACCATCGATCGGGCACATATCGCCTGTGCATCTCCCTCACACATTGCACAAAATTGGTGACGAGATGCTGCCGATGACGATTGATGAGAAGCAAGTCAGCGTTCGTACGATCAAAGCCCAGGCAGACAATGGCTGGAGCTACTGGGTTCTCGACAATCCACAAATGCCGATGCTTATAAAAGGCGAGGGACCATTTGCTTGGGATGTGCCGTTGATCAGTCTTGACGGCACGATGCCCACAAAACCGACCAAGAAGGGCACGCTCAACGAAGGCAAACGTATCGTTCGTGACTTGCAGAAAAACGGAATCGCCACGACGACAGCCATCAATTTCGATTTGAATTCGGCCAAATTGCGTCCTTCTGCGATACCAATTTTGAAAGAAATCGCTCAGTATCTCAAAGATAACCCGGCCGTCAGAATTGAAGTACAGGGTCACACTTGCACGATCGGCCCCTATCAATACAATATGGATCTTTCGAAGCGACGCGCCAAAGCTGTTGATGAATATATCGAGGGCTTGAAAATCGATGCTGCCCGGATGCTTCCAGTCGGTTTCGGTTATACCAAGCCGATCGCCGACAACAAAACAAGCGCCGGCAGAGAGAAAAACAGGCGCGTTGTTTTCAAAGTCATGAAGTGAGATCAGTGGCGATATTTGGTGAATCGGGTGAGGCAAAATGAGTGGCGATGAACAAGAACTCGATCCGGCGAATGTTTTTTTTATTCTCGTGCGGCCTGTCTACCTCGGCAACATCGGCTCTCTGGCGCGCTTGATCAAAAACTTCGGCTTTTCCAATTTGCGTCTGGTCGATGCACCGCGCAACTACAAAGATGCTGAAGCTCGCAAGATGTCGGTCGGCGCCTTCGATGTGCTGAAGAAAGCAGCCACTTACGAAGATTTCCATGACTCGATCGCGGATATGAATTTCGTCATCGGCACAACGTCAGGTCAGCAGCGAAGTCAACCCCTGGTGCCTCTGCCGACTGCGATCGAACGAGCCGCACAAATATCTGCGACAAACAAAATCGCTGTTGTGCTTGGTGATGAGCGAAATGGATTGAGCACTGAAGAACTGACTGCTTGTCATTGTCTGGCGCGTATTCCTACTGACCCAGCATTTCCCGCGTTGAACGTGGCGCAAGCAGGCGGCATAATTGCCTACGAGCTTTCACAAAGGGCAGTGCCGAGACGGTCGGAAAATTCCCCACTCCAGCTGCCATCGGTTAGTGAAGACGATCAGTTGTTCGGGCAACTGTCGCTATTGCTGGACAATGTCGAATTTTCTCGTCGATACAACAAATCAAATGTAATTGGCGAATTGCGCCAGTTTTATCGCAGGGCTATGCCGAGTAAACGCGAGTGCGATTTGCTGCGTGGTATTCTACACAAGCTAAATCAGTCAATTGCACCGTCAGGTGAGCATGGGTAACATTCCTTCGATCTACTTATTGAGCGCTGCCGCAGCTTTGGTTGCTGCTATTGGATTCTTCATTTTTCACCGACTGTTGAAGCCGATCGATCTCGATGAACACAAAGGCTTCATCGATGCCATGCTCAGTATCGTCGGCACTCTAGTCTCGATCCTTTTAGGACTACTCGTGGCCGCCGCGCTGGACAATTATCGTGTTTTAGAACAAAGTGTCGATAGCGAAGCGGCGAATGTATTTCAGGTGTGTCGCTTGAGTTATGGCTTGCCTAAAGAAAAGCGCGATAAAATTCTCGGATTGTGCACTCAGTATTGCACACTCGTGATCGACGAAGATTGGCCGATGATGGCTCATGGAGAGGTCAGTCGCAAGGTGTTCATCACCTATGCCAAAATCGTCGGTGAGGTAGTCAGTTTTCGGCCGGCTAACGACGGCGAGTCAAATATCCATAGCGCCATGATCAGCGCGATGCAGCAAATCGGCGACGGGCGTCGACAACGAATTCTTGTTCTTCACAGCACGTGGACTCAGCATCTGATGCCTGTCTTGTTGATGTGCTCAACTATCGTCTTGGCTTTTGCCTATTTGTATGTACGCAAGGGCGCCATTTTGCATGGAATTTTGATTTGCCTCGTCGCCGTCGCGCTCGGTGGCAATCTCGGTCTGGTCTATCTTCTCGGTAATCCATTCACCGGCGATTGGAAGATCCAACCGCAAGGTTTCCAGCTGGATCTGGAAATTTTGAAAAAGATCGGCGACTCACCTGAGTTGGATAAAATTCTCGATAAATGACGTCAGTGTTGAAGCGATGATGGCAATCTGCTGATTCGGTCTGTTACCGATTCATAGCGGTAATTTGCGGAGCGGTGCAAAGAAGGAATTCTGAGTTGTTCCTCGCATTGCCTGTGGTATCATTCAGTATATGCAGGACAGCTTCTGATTCTCAATCCGCCACTGCTTCAACGCTGCAACGACCGCGTTATTGCGGCAGGTTGAGTTTTAGCTGTTCACACAGGCCGGTGAACCGTTGCTCGTAAAAAAAGTTCCGACGGCTTTGCATACCGATTCTGTAAAAGTGCATTGCTTCCATGATTCGATGTTGTTCCAAATAAGCTTCAGCCAAATAGTACATAGCACAAAGGGTTTCCTCGTGATGCAATCCTAGAGTTGCTTGTCTAACTCGAACAGCTTGCCCGTAAAAGAGTTCAGCTTCCGAAATAGCGGTCTTCCCATAAACAGATGCTTCCAGTTCGTAAGCCTGATGTGCACAATCAATGTCCTGCCCATTCCAGCATAAAGTTTTGCCGTTTAACAACTCTACAACAACTCTGGCTGGACAAACTGATATTAATTAGGACAGCGACAGAGCACCCGAGTTCGAGACCGCTTCATTACCAACCACCAACCGAACATTCGCTCCAATGCTGATCTCGGCATTGCCCACATGAACATCAAATGATGGTTGTGATAATGCTCGTGGTCGATCGCTGCAACAATCGCTCGAATTGCTCCTGGTTCGTGCATCTGTATCAATCGACCACCCGAGAGATTCAACGCCGGCTTAACACCCCTCCCTAAGGAGTCTGCCAATATGAGTTTAGAGAAAGTACTCACTAAATCGGCACAAACTGGAGACTCTAGTTCTGAATCGCAAAGATCACAGACGACCGCTGGTCAAGATACATCGCGTTCAAATCAAAGCGGTGCCGATGGAACAGTATTCCATAGAACCGGCACCACCCTTGAACCGGCTGAATTGGCATTTCAGCCACTGCGAGTTAACTATGGTAGCTATCACGATGGAATGCACGAAGACTTGAATAATTTGGCGGCCAATCCGGATGCAAAAACACTGGCGCCTGTGGTGAAAGATACCGACTGGTGGGTCAAATATGATCAGAGTCACGGCAATGCGGATTTAGCAACGACCTTGAGCCAACAAGAGAAGACGTTGGAGAGTGCCGTTGCCTCCGGCGACTCAGCGGCAGCAACGCAAGCGACGTCGGCACTTTCTAAGACCCTGATTCAGTCAGAGGACGATTACTACCTGGCTCACCACCCCAAGGGGACCGGTCCTGGAGGTCCGACGGGTCCTGGAGACGGGACGGGTCCAGTGATTAAGCCGCCGGAAGGAGCAACTTCTGCCACCGACAGTGACCCTTCGCAGTGGACTGTTCATCTTGGCACTGCCAAGAATGGCATCGGCGGGAGCGGCGACGTTCAAAGCGCGACTGTTACCGCGGACGGCAAAGACGCCATTAAATATTCCACTACCGGTGGTGCCTGGGGC
>CAJCHQ010000417.1 GCA_903970295.1 Bryobacterales bacterium | reverse complement strand
TGCGGCAGGAATGTGTTGTCTATTCTGCCCATTGGGATCATTTTGGCAAGGTCTTAAAAGATGGCAAAGTCGGCGTCCTGAGCGGCGCGCTCGATAACGGCAGTGGTGTCGCGGTGGTGCTCGAGATAGCGCGTGCATTTGCAAATTCAGGGCGACGACCCCGACGTTCTATTATTTTTCTCTTTACCACCCTCGAAGAGCACGGCTTGCTCGGCTCGAAATATTACGTCAACCATCCGACCCTGCCCCTGTCGGACACAGTGGCTGTAATCAACTTCGATATCATGAGTCCATGGGGGCGCACGCGCAAAATTGTCAGCATAGCTAAAGGGCACTCCACCCTTGATGAGGTTCTTGAAGAGCAGGCTGCCGAACAAGGCCGGATAGTGGGCAGCGACCTGGAGCCGGAGAAGGGCTACTTTTTTCGGTCAGACCATCTCGAGTTCCTTCGCAAGGGCGTGCCAGCCCTATTCTTCCTCAATCCGGGCGATGACTACATCGATCGACCGTCTGATTTTGGTGAGACCAAGAGAAAAGATTATTTATTGAATGGTTATCACAAAGTCGGGGACAAAGTCAGACCAGATTGGGACCTTAAAGGCATGGTCGAAGACGCTCGACTTTTATGCATGACCGGTCTCAAGGTAGCCGACGATAACGCGCGCCCTGCCTGGAAAGAGCAATCCGAGTTCAGAAACGGCGGCACCACATAAGGTGCCAAATCCTGATTTTGAATCGTTCTGATTTTGGCCAAAAATGGTGGTGGAATTTGCGCGCTCATTATCGATAAGGTGGCACTTAAAGGCTTAGTAATGAATCGCGTTCGTTGGCGGCGGTTACTACCGCAGATAACACAGGCTGGCGGCTCCATAGCTTGATTCTCGGCGAAGTCCGGGATGCCAACCCCACCAACTACTTTCGAATTTATTCCAATTTCGGCGGCGGCGATTTTAATAACCTGATAAACGTAATGACTAGTGATATGAGATAATGTCCGAAGTTACTCAATTTTTTTTTGGTAGGACGCATGAATAGTAAATTGTTTGTTGGGAATCTTTCGTTCAAATTGGATGAAGCAGAACTGAAATCTATGTTTGAGCAATATGGCACTGTTTTGAGTTGCTCAATTCCTGTTGATCGGGAAAGCGGTAGAAAGCGTGGTTTTGCATTCGTTGAGATGTCCAATCAAGCAGAAGCGGAAGCAGCGATCAAGGGTTTGAACGGTAAAGACTGTGATGGCCGTCAAATCGCAGTGAACGTATCGCAACCCAAGCAGAAGTCTGATGGCGGAGGCCGCGGCCGGTACTAAACCGGGACGCGACTTTCACCAAAGTCAAGTTTAGCGAGTGCTGCATGTTTCAGCTGTCCATCGGATAGTGCGAAATTAATAGCCTTGTCTCTTGGCGCCCTCGTTGGCATCGCTGCCGGTGATGCTCAGATGAGTGGTTAAAAACCTTTTGGCGCCTCTCGACCATTCTGGTTCGGGAGGCGTTGATTTAATCGTGTTTAGTGAATTGCTGCGAAGCCTTGCTGCGAGCTATCCGTTTCGCGCGTAGAGCCTGCGCGTGAATCTGCGTTATTGACTGCTTTGCGGCAATTTTTCCAGTTCGCTAACTTTGGGGATTTGCGTCCAACTCATCAGAGTTTTTTCGATGCCAGGTCCTGTGTCATGCAGCCAGGTGCTGACTTGTGGACCGACTTTGGCACCGTAGGTTCGATGAGAATAAATCACCGCTACGCCTGTGTTGTCGACGAGATAGAATCGGGCAAAGACCGATTCTAAGAACTCCGGTGTGCCGAGCACGGCGATTGCTAGATGCTCGGCCGGGTGGGTCGGAGTTCTCGGTTTCGAGTCGGTCTTGATAATCTTGCCGTGCTCCTGATAATTGGCCACGACTTGACTGGCTGTGGCTGCTAATTGTTCACCGGTTTTGACTGATGGGTAGACATTGATGGTCACCATCTCATGCCACTTCTCGAGATCGGGTTCGTTCTTTTGCGTGAACTCATTCTGTCCGTCTTTCGACCATCTATGCAAATAGGTCGAACCGTTGAACGAAATCTGCATCGTGTTCGAATCCTTCGTCGCAGTCGAGACAGTCTTTTCACCTCGAACACCGGTGACTGAGCAGAGCGTGAGCGCGAGGAGTAGGCTCAATCTCGTAATATTTTTCATGACAACACCGTCGTGATTGCTGAAACCGGATCAGCCGAGCTTACATTATAGTGCAGGTGCATGAGCGAAAAGAGATCGGCTTATGATGCGCTGTTGTGGGGCGCGGTCTGCAATTGTTGAAGAATTGATTCTCGCAAAGCTGCACCACTGATATTCAAGCATTCAAAAATAGCGGCAGACAAGCCGTCGTCTTCGTTCGCGATGGCTAGAAGAATATGTTCCGGGTTGATCAGCAGCTTGCCGTGATTGTCGGCAATACGCCACGCCTTTTCGATGATCTGCAAGGATTTTTTTGAGAGATTCCTACTTTGGGCCAGACGTCCATTTCCTCTGCCTAAAGATTGCTCTAGTCGTCTAACATCGGCTGAAGATAACATCTGCTCCTGGCACAGAATTACTGTCACTATGCCGTGTTTCTCGCGCAGCATTGCCAGAATAATATGTTCGATGCTGATGGAATGCTGCCCAAGCCGCCTGGATTCTTGTTCAGCCGCGTAAAGCAGATTTGTTGTGTGATAGCTCAGTCTCCGCTTGTAGAACGTGCGCTGTTCATCAACCGTGATTGGCGCTTGATCTGGGAATGATGCGGACATATTGGCGAGATCGAGACTTTCAACCAGAACAGGCAACTGCTGTTGTTCTCGCCACAACATACACCAGTGCAGTCTTCTTCTCAGCGCTTCTTCGTTTGAGCCAAGTTGACTCAAGAAAAATTGTTTGTGTCGTGGCTCAGACAGGTCGAGAAGTGCCATTGCCAATTGATTGATATCCACTGCTGTGCCTCGATAATTGAGGGTAGATTGCCAGGCTTTGGCGAGCAATCGGCGTACAGCTTCACCGAATTGAGGACGTCCGTCTGCAATCGTGTGGGTGCCGCGTGCTGCCTCAAGAATTTGAAAAAGTTGCAATCGGATCCGGTCAAAATTCAATTGTCTCGACCGGACAAAATCGACTTCTGACCGCTCGGCTTCGTTGAGTATTCCCAAGATCAGGTAAGCCGGATGAACTTCTCCGTGGCGATCGAGCACGCAATCCTGCAAAGCACTGTGAAGCACCCGAAGAACTCTGCTAGTGACAGTTATGGTGATGTTCGTGTCAATCAGTTTGGTTGCTTCTTCCTTGATCGACGATGCAGCTTCTTCGATGAAAAATGATCCGCTAACCAATTCCTGAACTGCTGTGAGCAGTTTGGTAGGCTCTTCACTGGAGCGCAATTCGCTGGTCAGCAGTGCCATATCAGCTTCTTCGAAAATCTCGGCGATGCATGCCAGAATCAGTTCTCGCGCCGACATTCTTTCTTCCAGGCGATCAGTGCCACGGTGGGCACGGGTCAAAGCTTTTTGCATCTGCATAGTAAACAACGGCGCTTCAAGGTTTCCGATTGGCTGCTCGATCCGTTTAAATAACCTACTTTCCAATTCTGGTTTGCTGAGTACTTTCTGCAAAGCAGAACTTGCCGGTGTTTGGATCCTGCTCATTGCCCATAGCATGTGCTCTAAGCCGATAGAGACAACGCCGCTGTTTCGTGCAATTTCTTGGGCAGCCTGAATTATTTCCAAAGCTTGCCAGTCGAACCAGTCGAACATCGTCTTGTTCGAAGGAATTTCGCGCGATCGCCGTTTTGCAACCATTTGCGTGTCTGGTTGGATTTTGGCTGCAGGATCGAAAGCTATCCATGAGTTGCTCCAGTCAGCGTCGTGCGTCTTTGACTTGACTTCGACTTCCACTTCCCCTTCGGTTTTGGACTCAGAGCCTAGTTGCGGGGGAGTGCTCTGCACGCGAGCGAACTTAATGTGAACATCGGTCTTTCTTCGCAAAGCGGGCACATCGATGCGCAGTTCATCGAGCAACTGAATTGCAGAATCTTGCGGATCAAAATTGGTTACTAGCGCCGCGAGCAAGAAAACCGGGAGTACCTGTTCATGCCCGTATCTTTGGGTTTTTGTCTTGGTCAAAAGCCAAGCTGAAACAGATTTTGGTGACAATGGAGGGAGTGCGCTGAGCTCTCTTTTTTCAGATTGTGCTTTTTTGATCTGGATTTTACTTTGTAATCCCTCGATTGGTTGCCATGATTAAAATC
>CAJCHQ010000416.1 GCA_903970295.1 Bryobacterales bacterium | reverse complement strand
CAGTGCGTCGCGCTTGCCATCGGGGACGAACGTAACTACGTATTGATAGTTCGACCGCACATGCTCGGGGAAATCGAGCAGCTGTAATTGCGGTGGCAACAATTCCTTGTAATTAGAAAAATTAGAATGATTGATTGCGATTATTTCATCCATGCACTCTAAATTGGTTAACGCCATGGCTGCGTGGATTTCGGATAACTTGGCGTTGGTGCCCAAACAGTCGACTTGGTCATAGCCTGAAAAGCCAAAATTCCTCATCAGCTTCAGTTGCTTGGCTAAATCGGCGTCACAGGTGGTGATCAGACCACCTTCGAAACCATTGATGAATTTGGTGGCATGCAAAGAAAAAACTTCGACGTCTCCGAAAGCACCAGAAAAAGTATCTTGCCAGCGGCAACCCAGCGAATGGGCCGAATCGAAAATCAGCTTCAAATTGTACCGACTGGCCAGATCTTGCAGCTCTTCCATGTTGCACAGACCGCCATAGACATTGACAGCCAAAATCGCTGCCGTGCGCTCGTTAATCAGAGGCTCAATCGTTTTCGCTGTAGCACAGCACGTAATCGGGTCCACATCACAGAAGATAGGCGTCAAGCCTTCGTTAGCTATGGCATGAGCACTGGCGACGAAAGTGAAAGACGGAACGATCACTTCGCCTGTCAATTCCATAGCCCGGATGACCATCTCGAGGGCGATAGTGGCATTTGACATAGCTATGCAATGCGGGACTCGCAAAAGATCGCAGGCCAAATTTTCGAGCTCGACAACAAAGCGACCGTTGTTGGTGAAGCTACGTTCGGTGAGGATATGCTCCACCCGCTCGCGAAAACGATCGGCATTCATAATATTGGGTCGGCCGACAAAGTATCGCTGCTTCGCCTCGCCCTTAAGAGCAGCTGCTTTGTTGTCGGATTGGTTGCTTTGCGAAAGACTGAATGTGGGCGGCATGGACAAGCACTTGCAAGTTATCGAGAGCACTTTACTGCATAGCGATCCGAGTTTAAAGGGGCGTTTGCTTAATCAGTCACACTTACTCAACGCGTCGAAAAATTGATGTTATGAGTTACTGTTAATTCCAGAAACATTACCGCGCATGTCGAGGGAGAAAGAGTTCATCTGCGAAACGCGGTACCTGAGGGGTTCGGAAGAAAAATCTTAAACTAGCGGACCATATGCACCCCAAACTTTTCCGGGTAGCCAAGTATAATTGGGCGGTCAGAAATAAGCATTCAGCTGTAGAAACTACCGGTTCCGGGGCGAAGTTTAGTGGCAATCCTTGAAGATGAAAGAACCAATGTTCTCGGTGAAGACGTTCTCCTGGACGCCTTCCAGCCTGAGGAATCAGGGCTGCCGGGTTCAGGATTGCCGGCAGGAGAGAGTGGCAAGGTGGCCAAAGTCGTGGCACCGCAGTCATTTCCCATGTATGTGTTCAGCAAAGTAAATGAACTGCGCTTTATCAAGTTTGCCTTTGCCAGTTTCGTCGTCAACAATCTGAGAAGACGTTATCAACGCTCTGTTCTGGGTTTCGCCTGGAGCATGTTGAACCCGCTTTTGATGATGATTGTGCTGACGACAATATTCTCCTTGCTCTTCAATCGCGATCCGAAAAGTTACGGCATATATATGTTCACTGGTTTATTGCCCTGGCAATTTATTTCGGAATCTATTTCGATAGGTTGTTCATCGTTGGTCCAAGCCGAAGGCTTCATGAAGAAAGTCTACGTGCCGAAGCTGTTTTTCCCGCTGGTGACTTGTTCGACCGAAGTGATCAACTTTGCTCTGGCGCTGACCAGCATGATAATTCTCGCCACATTCCTGGGATTGAAACCGACGTGGACACTGTTGCTTTTGCCCGTAGCCATCGCCGTCACCTATTTATTCACTTTCGGCATCGCTCTCTGTCTGGGCGTAGCGACAGTTTATTTCCGCGATCTCACTCACATCGTCAAAGTAATTCTGCAAAGCTTCTTCTATTTCATTCCGATCATCTGGCCTTTGAATGCCTTGCCCCAGAAATATGCGGGCATTTTTCTAGCCAACCCATTTACACATTTCATTCTGTTATTTAGATCTTTGATCTTCGATGGTACCGTGCCGACGTCACGCGAATGGTCGTGGTGCGTGTTCTACTCATTCGTAACTTTGACTATTGGCTTCTGGATTCTACGTCGAAACGAAAAGGACATTATCTTCCGGCTATGAGCGACGCACACATCATTGTAGAAGACGCTTCTTTGCGCTTTCGCCTTTACCGAAATCCTTCGCCCGGGCTGAAGGAAACCGTAGTGCAAAAGCTGACGCGCAAGAACCACAACATGGTCACAGAGTTCGATGCGCTCAAGAACATCAACCTCGAGCTGCACTCTGGAGACAGACTGGGCATCGTCGGCCTGAACGGTGCCGGCAAGTCGACCCTGCTTAAAATGATCGTCGGCATCTATCCTCCGCAATCAGGGGAAATTCGTGTACACGGCAAGATCACACCGATGATTGAGCTCGGCACGGGTTTCGACCACGAATTGAGTGGGCGCGAAAACATATATTTGAACGGGGCTTTGCTTGGCCGCTCGTACAAACAGATGCGCGCTCTGGAAGCTGCAATTATCGAATTCTCTGAACTTGGGGAGATGATCGATCTACCGATTAAATATTACTCGACCGGTATGCACGGACGATTGGCATTTTCGATTGGGGCGATTTGCGATCCCGAAATTTTGCTGATGGACGAAATCTTCGCAGCCGGCGACGCGCAATTCGTCCAAAAATGTCTCGATCGTTTGCACCACATGATGAGTAAGTCACAGATTCTGGTGCTCGTCTCACACGATAACGACCACATTTTAGAGCTCTGCAATCGCGCCATCGCCCTGAAAAAGGGTGTCGTAGTTAAAGAAGGCACGCCCGAAGAAGTCGTCGAATACTACATGGATAATATTGTTCATGATGCAGAACACCCGGCGCCGCCCAAAAATGACGAAGAGTTCGCGGATCAAGAAGCATACACAGAGCCTGACGAAGCCCAGGAGCCGCTCTTATCACCGAAGCAAATTACGGCACTAATCGCTGAGCGAGACGAGCTTGCAGCCAAATGGGAAGAGCGCAAGCCTATTTTTCAATATTATGAGCGAACGATTATCGAGCAGCGTGTGATTGTCGATAATCTCAAGCAAGAGCGCGATGCCGCCATTTCCGAGCGCGATCAAGCTCTGAGCAGGCTAAGTGATTCGGCGCTCGCCATCCAGGATGACTCTCAATCCTCCCGCCAACAGTCGTTTGCACCACCGCCCGCGGAAATAGCGGCAATTTGAGGAACGGAGACTGAGGGCAGCGGGCATCGCCATTCCAGCTCCTGGTTTACTACAGTAGTCCAAGTTCACAATAAAGTTAGGGGAGCGCCCACGCACTTTTCTTCTTCGTCGGCACTCTGCCAGCGGCAACAGTCGGCATGCGCCGCGGCCCCAAGCCGCGGTTCACACCGAGCAAGCTTGCCAAGTTTCAAACTTAACGCATTGCTGTCAGCCGTGGGCGCAGTACCACTTGATAGGGCTCGCCATTAGCTTGCTGAAGAGTCAATAGGATGGCGTTGGTCTTGAGCATATGCTGAACCAGCGCTCTCGCCGCAGGGTGTTTGGAACCCACCAGGCTCTTCATAGATTTGACATTGGTCACAACCGACATGACCGCAAAGTCGGAAGTGAAAGCCTTTTGTCCGCTCTTCAGAGAACGTTCTCGCAGCGTTCTGTAACCGACGAATTCAGCCATGTTGGCTTTCTCGAAGCTGCCGACACGGTCACTCGTCAGGGTCAAATGTTGACCGGGCGCCAGAGCGATGCAGTCCTTACCGGCTTGCACTTGGACTGAGTGTCCGTGCCTGTCGTCGAGGTCATAAACCGACACGCTCGCTTCATTCACCACAACCAGAGCCATCGAGTGTGCGGCGATACGAACCGAGGCATGCGGTGTCTCGACAATCGTGTCGATGAATGGTGCAAACAACACATTACCTTTCTTGAGAACAGCTTTGCGTTCCACTCGTTTCGATTGATTCAGACCGACTTTGAGAGTGACTTTTCCAGTTTCCTGATCGACCACCGTACTGGCAGGCATCAAGTCTTGGTCATCGGCAAAGGTGAGGTCGCTAACGTTACTTTGTTTGATCCCGAAGTTTTCTGCCTCGGCAATGTCCATGCTGAAGGACTCGCTGTCGAAACCACCTGTATTAGTGTCGAGCAGACCATCGATCAGGCGCTCACCAACGTTGTTGAAGTTAGTGCCATTGGTGTTTGGCATGCTGTTGGTCGTCAATGTCTGACCGCCTGGGCTTGCACTGCTGCCGAGGTTTGCATTCAAGTTCGAAATTGAAGCCGAAACCAGGTTAGTCGAAGCAGGGTTGGTTTGGGAAGCTGCTGGCATGAGGGCCTGCGCGACACCGGCTGCGGTGAGCGCACCAGTACTGGTGCTGGCACTGCTGAGGCTGGCCGCATTGCTGGAAGCCATAATGTCCATAATACCCGCACTGCTCAGGCTGTAAGGGACATTCGCTGTATTTTGCAGGTGCGTGATGCCATCATTGGTGACATTTCCAAAGGATGCAGTATTGGAATTTAGCGGCAACAACTCGCTACCGGAATTCGTTGAAACGGGGGACACGTGCAAGAAGCCCGCGACACTTGGAGTCAGACCGGAGTTGAAGCCGATTGGATCGGCTGTAATCGTCACATTCTTACCAACCGTGATTGCTGAAGCAGCAAATGTACCGGTGTTGAAGACGATGTTGCTGCCAGCCAGATTTAGCGTCACTGGCGCAGTGGGCACATTGATTGAATTCGTCCCAAAATATGCAGTACCACCAGTATTGGTGCCTACTG
>CAJCHQ010000415.1 GCA_903970295.1 Bryobacterales bacterium | reverse complement strand
CTGCGCAAACCACCGACTAACGAATATTTGTTATTGCTCGCCCAACCGCCCATGACGATACCAACGACAGGAACGGCAGAGGCTGCCAGGACGAAGAAAATACCAGTTGGTAAGTTGGTGACTTGAAATAGTTCGTTGTTGTTCGTTACTGCTGCCAGAAGCGGGATCGCACCAAAGATAGACGGAGCGAAAAAGATGATAGGTGCCAGAGTGAACATCAACCCGTCGGCTCCGGTGGGCGTGATGCTTTCCTTCAACAAAAGCTTGACCGCGTCGGCAGCAGTTTGCAAAAATCCATCTGGACCGACCCGACACGGACCGCGACGCATGGTGAAAAGCGCCAGCGCACGCCGTTCACACAAGACCATGTAAGTGGCATTTGTGGGGATGAAGACCATGACAGCCACAATCGGTACGAGCGCTTTGCAAATTTCGGCGACCATCTGCGTGTCTTGGCCGGGATAGAAATTGAGCAACAACATGGGCAATGCGATTCCTAGTGCCCAACTGACGATCCAGACTGCTCCGAAAATAATCGCCAGCCAGACAAAGCTTATCTGTCCGAACTTGCGAATCTCGTTGATATTGGCAAACATGGGATGCTCTATGTTCCTTTTTTAGCGATCGACGTCCGGAATGATGATATCGAGAGAGCCGAAGATTGCCATGATGTCGGCAATCGGACGACCCACTAACAATTCGGGCAAAATGGAAAGATTGGAGAACGATGGATTTCTCCAGCGGAAACGATAAGCCTTATCGCCACCCGTAGAAATGACATAACAGCCAAGCACTCCGCGCGGCGACTCGACTGCAGCGAAGCCCTCTCCTGCCTTGACGCGCAAACCGGCGTTTTGTTTTTTGCCCAGAATTTCACCGGTGGGTGGAATTTTGTCTATGCACTGCTTGATGATGTCGTTAGACTCACGCATTTCACGAATTCTGAGAATATAACGATCCCAGGTGTCGCCGGCGGGTTGATCGAGCCAATGCACTTTGAAATCCAATTTGTCGTAAACCGAATAAGGTTTGGCTTTGCGCAAATCGAAGTTGACGCCGGAAGCTCTCAACGCCGGCCCTGACAAACCGTAATCCTTGGCCTGGGCGCCGGTCATCAAACCCACACCTTTAGTACGTTGTAGAAAGATTGGATTTTCAGTGACGATCGCTTCGTATTCATCGACTCGATCGGGAAATTCTTTAGTGAAAGCCTCGAGCTTTTTGAACCATTCAGCTTTGGGATCTCTAATCACACCGCCGATGCGAATGTAGTTGAACATCATGCGCTGACCGGCTATCTCTTCGAGCAATTCGAAGAGCTTCTCGCGCTCTCTGAAGGGATAAAAAGGAAAACCAAACATCGCACCTAAATCGATCAGGTACGTGCCCAACCAGAGCAGATGAGATGTAATGCGATTCATTTCGGCGGTGATCACCCTCAGCCATTCGGCACGCTCTGGTACCACGCAATCATCGAGAACTTCACAAGAGCGCGCCATGGCCCAGGAAGTGAACATGCCGGAGAGATAATCGACGCGATCGATTAAAGCTTGATACTGAAACCAACTGCGATTCTGTCCTTGCCATTCTTGCGCTCTGTGCAAGTGACCGATCACACACTCGGCGTGCCTTACCATCTCACCATCGAGCGTGAGAATAATACGCAGCACGCCGTGGGTGGCAGGGTGTTGGGGACCCATATTGATGATCATCTCATCAGTTTTAAGTCCGTCGACTTTTGTCAGTGCAGTTTGGTATTCAGTTGCCATGTTGTGGTGCCTCTTGCCGTCTAAGCTGCCAATCAGCGGAAGCTGTGCGGATTCTTGTCATTGAGCGCATCGATTGGCTGCTTATAGTCCCTGCGCAGGGGATGCCCTTCCCAATCCCATGGATTGAGAATTCGTCTTAAATAAGGATGCCCGTGGTAACGAATGCCAACCAGGTCGTAGGTTTCACGCTCGTGCCAATCGGCTGTCCGCCAAAACTTGGCTATCGATGGCACCATCGGCAGTTTATCGCCTGGCGCCTCTGCTTTCGGCACTACTACTTTCAGCACCAATTCATTTTTAGTGATGTAGGAGGAAAGGTGATAGACCGAATCGTAACTATCCTGCATGTCGACACCAGTGACGGTGAGAAGAAAATCCAGACCAACTTCGGTGTCGTGGCGCAGAAAGCGCATAGCCGCTTGCAAATCAGGACGCTCGACTGCCAGAGTTTCGACAGGACCGGAAACTCCGCGCGAATCAGCCAAACGCTTGGTCGTTATGCCATGCTCTTTCAAAAATTGGCCGTACGGTCCAATCGGTAGCGGCGCTTCTGGCGGCTTCGCAGGGGTTTCTGTTGTCATTTTCCTTCCAGTTTCCTCAAGACAATTAGTCCATGTCCAATCTCTCGCCGAATGGCTTAAGTGACAGTGGGTCGGGGCGACTGATCACGCTCGCCAGTGCCGGTCAACATGACTGCCGTATCCAGCTTGGCCTCATTGACCAGATCTTCAACCGGCCGCCCTGTGTCATAGTCGACGAAGCAGACTGCACTCTGCTTGTATCGACGGTTATTACGATCTACGTATGACTCGGTACGAATCTTCTGTTGCAATTTCAACAAAGCATCGAGAATGCCTTCGGGTCGAGGCGGGCAGCCGGGCAGATAGACATCGACTGGAATCACGCGATCAACGCCCTGCACAACCGAATAGGAATCATTGAACATGCCGCCGGTAACGGTGCAAGCACCCATGGCAATTACATACTTGGGCTCTGGCAGCTGCTCATACAAAGTGATCAGCGCCGGACACATTTTTCGCGTGATCGTTCCTGCAGTGATAATCAAATCGGCTTGTCGGGGAGTACCACGAAAAACCTCCGAACCAAAACGAGAGATATCGTATTTGGACATGCCGACGCTCATCATCTCAATCGCGCAACATGACGTGCCGAAAGTGAGAGGCCACACAGAATTGGCCCGGGCTAGATTGAGAAGAGGATCGAGCTTACTGACAATGGGATTGAGCTGGTTCAATAACCCTTCAATCGCGCTTTCCAAATTCCACAGCGTCACCGAATCTTTCAGCTCGTCAGGAAGAGGCTGACTCGTGAGGGCGACATTGGGTGTGGTGGCATTGCCGCCACTGGCATTTTCTTCACTCATGGCGTCACTCCCATTCCAAGGCTCCCTTCTTCCAAGCATATGCCAGTCCTACTGTGAGGATGGCTACAAAAATAGTGATTTCGATCGGTCCAAACCAGCGGAACTGCATTTGCTCTCCGACACTGTCAGTGGCAAGCAACCACGGAATGATGAAGACGATTTCGATATCGAACAAGATGAAAAGTAAGGCGTACAGATAGTATCGAATGTCGAACTGGACATGTGCACCTTGCAGTGGTTTCATGCCGCACTCGTAAGGCTGGTTCTTGGTCTTGCTCGGTCGCCCGTAACCAAGAATCGCCTGCAAAATCCAGGCAAGCAGAATCATGCCCAAGGCTGGTAGAGCGAAACCAACAAGGACGAAAACTGCAATCTGACCTACTTGAAGATCGTACATATCTTTCCAGCCACCTCAAACACCAGCCAAGAGCAACTCCTAGCAACTATCTTCGGACTGCCGCTAAGCATAGCAGGCGAATCGGAAGCTAGCATTCATCGAAAATTATAGCTGTCCTCGGTGCTCAGCCCACAACATTCGTAACGACAACGCTGTGCAAAATTCAGTCGTAAAGTGATCGAGAGCGGGCTTCGCTTTCCCACAGCCGGGGCGCGACAACCAAATTTGCCAACTGCAAAGATGTCGCAACCCACCTTTAGAAAGACTTGCCCAGTCATGAGCATGAAGTTAAGCTTATGGTTGCCCTCTACCCTGACATCTAATTGCGCCGATTCATTCAAACCCCGATCAGACGGCTCTCACGAGTGACTTCTAAGAAACATCTGTTAACAATGAACGAAGTCAACACCACTGAATCGCGCGTTCCTCATACGATACGAAATGATGCATACTGACAATTGAGAGAACACTTATTTGGCAACCTACACAATGACTACCAGTCCACTAACGCTACTCCCTCGGCGTGCCAAGGAACTCGATCAATTGAGCGAGCGCCTGGGCGTCACCTTCGGCCGCATGCACCTTCTGAACGAAGCTCTCACTCACAGCTCATACGCGGCCGAACATGCTGGAGTCAGAGACTATGAGCGATTAGAGTTCTTCGGCGATGCAGTTTTGAAATTCGTGATCAGCGAGTATCTGCTTGAGCGCTTTCCCGAATACAACGAAGGACAACTGACTGAAATTCGCTCAGTATTGATTAGCGATAAAACTTTGGCCGACCTGGCCAATCAGCTGAATCTGAGCAAATATATTCTGCTCGGACGCCAGGTGCAAATGCGTTCCTCGATCATGGCCCAAGCACTGGAGGCAGTGCTGGGGGCAGTCTACACCGATCTCGGCTTATTCCAGACCCAAAATCTTGTCGTCAAATTGTTCGGCAATCAAGCCACTACAGTTGATCGAGACGATGTCAAAGATAATTTCAAAGCCGAGCTGCAGGAGAATACACAAGCGAAAGGACAGGGCATACCGGTCTACACAATCGTTCAGGTTGATGGACCGCCGCACGATCCAATGTTCACGGTGTCTGTCGCCGTAGGCACTCTCACTCTCGCGACCGGCAGCGGTAAAAGCAAAAAGGCTGCTGAACAAGAAGCGGCCAAAGGTGCTCTTGAGCACCTGATGGCTGAACTAACCGGAGCAAACTGACCGGTTCAGGGATCTCGCTATCTATGTGAAGATCTGGCGATTTGAAGAACGAATCAGTTAGCTAGCAAGCTAGCTAACTGA
>CAJCHQ010000414.1 GCA_903970295.1 Bryobacterales bacterium | reverse complement strand
TGTTTACCTTTTGCGCCCGCCTGCTGTCGATGCCCGCCACTATTAGCTTTGTGGCAACCCGATTGGGGCGAGCGCAGATATCGCTCAAGACCGAAAAAGCGGGATCGGTTTTTTCGGCCACTGCAAAAATTACTTCGAAGTTCGGCGGCGACTGATCGTCCAGGGCATATTTTTGGCTCAAAAGTTTGGTCACATTGCCTTCGAATCCCGGATCCAATCCCTTGCAAGGCAAAATCACAGAGACTTTCGGCAAATACGGACCGGGCACGAAATTGAGCTCCGCCTGGACATAGGCGATCAATCTGCGAAAAGATACGACTTGAGCAATCGTCGCAATTACTGTGACGAAACCGAGAAAGAAGATCATCTCAAACCTGAATAGATCGAGGGACAAACCCAGCTCGATGATTGTAAAGTATAGAGCTTGCAGGCTTTCTCTGTTTTGACTTAGCCTCAGCTAACTAATTTTTCAGACAAGAAAAGATGTTTCGCTCGCTCCTCTATAAGGCCTTCGCCATTCTTGGATCACGAGAGGTCCAGGCTCTCGAGCAGGATTCGCTCCAACCAAGAAGGGCGCAGAGCGAGCATCTGCTCGAGATCGTCGGCAGCAATTGCCAGACCGTATACGGTCGAGAGCACAGTTTCACCTCGATCAAATCGATCGAGGATTTCCAATCTGCGGTACCGATCAACGATTACGATGCATTGCATCCATATATCTTGAGAGCGTCGGCAGGTGAATCAAACATTCTTACAGCTGAATCTCCTTTCATGTTCGCGACGACAAGTGGAACTACCGGCGCCCGAAAATTGATTCCGATCACCCGCTCATATGTGAAAGAGTTCAGGCGGGCCTCGGTCGTCTCTGGTTACAACTTACTCAGAAACTATCCGGGTGTGGCCCGCGGCGTCAGTCTCTCTGTTTTTTCACCGGCCGAAGAGAGTCGCACGAGTGCTGGCATTCCGCTAGGTGCCATTTCAGGGCGCCTTTATCTGGAAGAACCGAAGCTTATCAAGAAGTTCGTTTCGCCCATTCCTTACGAAGTTTTCTTGATTGAAGATTACGAAAGCCGTTACTACACGCTGCTTCGCTGTGCTCTGGCGTTGCCAATATCATCTATTTATACGCTTAATCCGAGCACGATCATAATTTTGGCCAAAAGATTAGGCGCTTACGCACAGGAATTGATCAATGATTTGCGGTCGGGTCGATTGAGTGCTCCCGGCCACTTGAGCGATTCTGTGCGCAGGGCAGTAAAGCCTCTTTTGACCGCCGATCCAGAAAAAGCCCAGAGATTGCAGGCACTGCTCGATCGCGGAGAATTTCTGGCGCCTAACATCTGGCCCGAACTGAGCCTGATTTCTTGTTGGACTAAAGCGGCAGCTTCTTTCTATCTGGAAGACTTCCCCCAATATTTCGGGCGGACACCGGTATGTGATATCACCTATGGTGCAAGCGAAGGACGCGGCACAGTTTGTCTTTCACCGACCGAGCAGATACTTGCGATTCGTTCGCACTTTTTTGAATTCGTGGCCGAAGATGAAATGGGTACACCGAATGCGCAAGCACTGGCTGCCGATCAAGTGCAAACAGGTCGCAACTACTTCATTCTGTTCACAACAGCCGCCGGACTCTATCGCTACAATCTCAACGACATAGTGAAAGTGGTTGGCTGGCACAATCAGACACCGCTTCTCGAGTTCTTGCATAAAAGCGGCAATATTTCATCTTTCACCGGTGAAAAGGTGACGGAATCGCAAGTCACTGCTGCCGTACGCGATGCGGCCAGAGAGTTGCGTTGCCCAATTACTTTCTTCTCGGTCGTGCCCGAGTTTCGGCCCGAGCCTCATTACCAGGTCTGGTTGGAATTTGCAGTTGCCGGTCATGCTGCAGGCGATTCGTCCAGGCACGCAGATACGGGCGCGAGCAGGCGCGAGCGCGCCTCTGCTCTTGGCCAAGAGATCGACCGGCAACTCGGCTTGCACAATATCGAATATCAAACCAAGCGTGAATCGAAACGTCTGGCACCACTGGTGGTGCAAGTTCTGCGTCCTGGCACTTACGAAACTTTGCGCCGCAACATGGTGGCAAGTGGAGTACCGGATGCGCAGATCAAGATCAGCCACTTGCGCCCCAAAGCCGACATCCTGGATGCGCTCAAAGCGCTGCAGCCGCTTTTGGTCTAAGCACCTGCGCGGGCCCTTCTTGTCTAAAGCGCTATCTATTGAACGCTATCTATTGAATGCCCAGAAAATTTTTGATTCCGAAAATGAACATGTTGGGATTTTCAATCAGGCGGCGGCGGCAATAAGCTCCCGAAACCTCGGCTGTTCCGAAAGGCAAATACATTCTCACCAGCGCACCTTGCTCCTTCAATTGATCGACGAAGTCTTGGTCGCTGGCTGCCACTTTCTTTTTCAGACCTTCGAAGTAGGTGCCAGCAACTAGTCCGTTCTCCAGTTTTGCCCGCGGCACGCCTTGTAAAAATTGGTGCTCGAAATTATAGGGTGAGATCCGTTGCGGGATCACAACTTGTGTATAGAAATTTTCGACACAGTGCAGGTCGTGAGAGGCGATCTCGACATACGTGCCTCGACTGAGTAGTTCGCCGGCGAATTCGACCACTTGTTGTTTCATGAAACTCTTATCGACATACGCGATTTGGGCTGGCTCATTGTAGATGCCAATCACCAGGCGCACGCGCATGCGGCTGTCGAAACGCTTGATGTCATCGAGTGTGCGAAAAAGTCGAGTCTGCAAAACTGTGCCGATATTTGTATAGCCTGCGTTGATCAAGGCAAAATAAGCTTCGAGCTGGAAATTGGTCCAGCGATGATCCTCGGCTTCCAGAGTCATATTGATTTTGTGCTTGGCACCATAATCAACCACTCGCATGATCCGATCGAAGGCGTCATCGAGTGCTTTTCGGCTTTCGTCACCGGGAGCCGGTGCCATCACGCTGAACATTGACGGTTTGAACGAAATCGTCATTTGCTCGCGCGGCTGCTTGGCCGACAAAGGATCGGCGCAGACAGCATCGACTAACTGCAAGTAATTTTGCACCGAATTCTCACAGTCTTGATCGCGATGAGCATCTTCGCCGAGAATGTCGAGCGTCGTGGTGAAGTGCTTTTGTTCGTAGATTCGATGAGCAATTGCTAATGCATCCTGGGCTGAGCGACCAGCCAGATAAGGCGATGCGAGCGTCAGAACAAGCCCCTCAGGTAAGAAATCGACGGCTGTTTTGCGCTTAGGTGGCAAAGCTATTGCCGTATTTTGTTCGCCCACAGCTCCTCTCGTTGGTGCTTCGACTGGCATTGGAAAATCCTCATAAAACCCAAGAGTCGTCCATGAGCTTCACTCATGAAAGTCGGATTCGGGACCTAAATAATAACACCGGAATTGCTTATGTTGACAATTGGCGGGCTGATTTTTGCTGACTCAGCCGCGTGCAGTCGGTTATTTCGCCTCAATTTTGTTCTGAGTCGCCCAGGACTGGTTTGAGAAAACTGAGCAGGCGAGACAATTTAATCTGTTCGATCATTGTGCTTTCGATAGTGCCGGGAAGGCGGGAGAGAATGATGGTGTAATTGCCGTCTCTGGGATCGCCGACACCATAGATCGAGAGGTGATATGTCGATGAGGCCATAGTCGTCACTTGTACGCGACCGGTCGCCAGATAACGTACAGTGTGATTGACCGAACCCAGTGGTTGAGCCTTGTATTTGCCCGCGTAGAGCCTCCCCACCGTACCGATTTGAGTATCGTTGAAGGGTTTATTTGTATGCAGGGTGGTGACGATAACGTCTGCTTTGCTATTGGGATGTCTGGCTCCGACAAACACATCAGAACTGTCGGGTGCTCGATAATGCACCCATGTCCAGCGCCCGGATGAAGGGTCGTATTCGATCGGGCGGCCAAAGGCTTGCTCGAATTCAAAGAAATCATCTCCCAAACCCGGCAATTTGCCCGAGAGCGAAAAATCGATTGTCGGCACTTTACTGCTTTTGCCTGGCTGATTCTTGTCAGGATTTTGACTATTCAACTTGAGCAAGGGCATGGTGGCAGCCAGTGGTTTCTCGGGAGCGTTGCTTTTTGGCTTCGGCGGGTTCATATATTTGCCTCTGCGAATATCGTCTTGCTTTTCCAAGCGCTCAAGAGCTTCATCGTCGGTCATCGTCACTGCATCCAATCGGCAGATCAAAAGATCTTGCGTGCCTTCGTCGCCGCTTTCACCGATTCGGCTCATGACTTTGCACTCGATCGTCGGCCACAAATTCTCGTCAATGGAAAGTTCAAAAGGCGTGGGACCCCTGAAGATTGCGCGCTGAGAGCGCGTATTGGGCAGTGCCGTTTTGACTTCCTGGCGAGCCACTGTGACATAACCGCGACGAAGATCAGTAAAGCGACACTGGAATTTGATCAATTGGCCACTTAAATCGTGACCGCTGTCATTCTCGTACTGAATATAGATGGCGGGATGGTAGCCGGTGGCCGCGTGCGACCACCAGGTGACATATTTGGCAATCATTAAAGCCGGGGGCTGAGCCGTGGCTGGGATCGCGTCACCGGCTTGAGCATACCCAGCTAAAGGCAGGGCCAATTGAGCACAGGAGACGCCGAGCAATAGGCTCGACTGAATGCTCATAATTTTTCGAAAGGCGTGAGTTTGCATTTCTTTCATATCTTCAATTATGTGATGAACCGGCGCTGGCAACAGGTATCTCGACGCTGTTCAGGTCGATCGTTTTAGATAGAAGGGGATTGCAAAACTGCGCACGCTTAACATCTTCTTGAGCGAGTGCGTCATTGCCTTGTTTGTGATAGATGTATGCGCGCGTCAAATAGAAAGCGTAATTGTTGGGGTCGATCTGGAGCGCGTTTAAGATGTCGTTCATGGCGTCAGACAATTTGCCCAGACGAAGATAAGCTTGGGCCCGACTGTACATAATATTTTGGTCGATGGGATTTAAGTTCAGAGCTGTCGTAAGGTCTTGCACGGCCTTGGCTGGATTCTTCAATTGACCGAAAATAGTGGCGCGCAAATTGAGAGCCTCTTTGTTAGTCGGCTCCAGTTCGAGGGCGGTGTTGACGTCTGCCAGAGCAGCTTCGGGTTTACTGGCTTTGGTCAGATTACTGCGAGCGACAAGATATGCGGCTTTGGGCGTGGAGCTGATCGCAGCTGAAAGATCTTTTTCTGCTGCGACGTTATTGCCCATCGCTTTGTAAGCCGCGGCCCTTTTTGTCAGAGCTTCTTCGTTGTGACCGTCGATTGCTAAAGCGGCTGTGTAATCCTCAATCGCTTTGTCGTGTTGTGTGCTTTTTTCCCAGAGTTCACCCCGCATGATTAGGGCGGCGACTGAATTAGGTTGCAGTTTCAAGGACTGGTCGAGGTCGGTCATGGCCAGGTCGCTTTTATTCAACTTGACGTAGCATTTTGCTCTCCATACATACCAACGAGGGTCTTCGGGACTGAGCTGGATGGCCCAAGTCAGGTCCTCAACGGCCAGTGTATAGTTACCCAATTCGTAAAAGGCGTGGGCGCGATCGACAAAGGCCTTGAAGTCTTTTTGATTCTTGGCGATCGATTCATCGCATTGCTCAACCATCTTGAGCATTTGCGCTTTCAACGCC
>CAJCHQ010000413.1 GCA_903970295.1 Bryobacterales bacterium | reverse complement strand
GATCCCCTGCTGCGCCAACAAATGAAGCAATCGAAAAATATGAACCGACGCTTCAGCCAATACGACAGAGGCGAAGAAGACTAATGGGACGCGCCCGGTTCGGAAATGGCAGGCAATATTGCCCGAAATGACGAAATCATCGTAGTTCTCCCACGCTTGTGGGAGTTCCCCCGATTTACCCCGGCACTATTAAGTTCTAATCTAAGGGAGTTCAAGGTCTCCTCAGGTTTTCGAGCATTTTTGCCGCCATGCAAGTTTTTGAAGATTTCGTTGTCATCGATATTTCGGTAGTTTGCCCCGGCTGCGAGTATCCGTTTGCCACGCCCAGCCTGGTCAATATGCCCGGCCCCACCCGCGACACCCCCGTGGAAGCTGATTTGCACCGGATTCTGCCCCATCCAGCCATTCGCGGCGCCATGGTGGCGATGTGCCCGGCCTGCCAATACACCTGGTGGATTACTGCTTTCCGTCCGCATCATTACGTGCCCGACCTGCTCGTGCCCACCCCGGATGTGGAATTCTCGAAGAAATTTGGTTACGCCGTTCTCGCCGGTCGCAAACGGGGCGAGAATCTGCTCGAATTGGCTCTCCTGGCTTTGAATGGCGCCTGGTGCGCCAGAGAGGAAGCGACCGCCGGTCTTTCTCAGAAAAATGACTTACCGCGCTGGCTCAAGCTGGCGGCCCAAGAACTGGATACGGCCATGAAAGACGCCAGCTGGCAGGGTAATACCCACCGCTACAACTACATCATGGCTGAAATATTGCGGCAGATGGGCGACTTCCAGGCTGCACTCAATCTCTTCAATGGTCTCGATAAACGCTCGATGCTGCCCCGTGAATTGATCGATCATCAAATCGCAATGTCGAGAGCGGGCAACAGCGAACCCACACTACTGCCACCACATCTGGTGGAAGAAATTTTCCGACTCAGACCAGCAAAGGCAGCCGCCCCAAATCCGCAAAACACCTCGCCCCTAGCAGTCTGACCATCACCCCGAAAGCCGAACTAAATCACAACCAGAATCAACTAGAATCACAACAATAATCGAAAAAAATGGAAGACATCACCCCACTAAATCTGGACGACAAACCGAAGTTATTCGGTCTTCGCTATGACCAATTGATCAGCTGTATGGTCAGTTTGATTCTATCCACCCAGCTTTATTCCTGGTTGAATCCGGTCCAGGTCGGCGGTCAAGACTTGCGTCTCGACTTCTGCATTTTCATCGGATTGCTCGGTCCTCTCTATTGTCTTGTCACTTTGAATAATTCAGCCTCCCACTGGGAAACCCTGATGAACTTCTGGGGCACGTCGCAAATTCTCATGCCCGGTCCCGACCCCAATCCAGTCCGTTTCCTCGTCGACGAACAACTACCCGATTTCTTAGAATAGAGAGTAAAAAATGGTTTCCGCAATCAGCAGATCTTTAGCCAAAGAAAATAACTTGCTCGGCTTTTTGAAGAGAGGCAGCAAGGAAAAGACTGCCTCACCCGATGGTTACGCTAAGCTGCCCCAGTTAGGTGTGCCCCGTCCGCATATTTCGGCAGCCAGTTTGTTGCCTCTGTGGGATCTGTTTCAAGACGATCAATCTGGTGTCGGTGTCATGGTTCTCAAAGACGGCACCTACAGATGCTGCTATGAGCTCGACGGCGTTCACGTCAGTGGTTTTGATGAAGTGCGTCTGGGATCTCTGATGAATCACTTCACTGGTTTTCTCAATGCGATCGACACTTCAGTTCAATTGACTATCGTTTGTCACAACATCAGCAAGCGCGAGTATTTTTCTCGGCATCCCGTAGAGGTCATCGATGACGAATTTCTCAAGTATGTCGCCCGAGTCGTCGAAAATGACGAGGCTTTCCTTCTCTCCAAGAACTTCATCCCGGAACTCAAGTTCTATGTCAGCTTCTGTTATAAACCGCCCAAACAGAAGCCGCAAAAACAAAGCTGGGTCGACCGAGTGGTCGGCAACATCTCTGATGTATTCACCAATCAGGCTGCTCGTCAGTCGGTCGGCAATCACCAGAAGAACATCACCACATTAATCCAACGAGCTAACGGTTATGTCAGCCAGCTCGGTTCATGCGGCATGACTGCCCGCGCCATTTCAGCCACAGAATATTTCCGCATGGTCTATCGCGAATTGAATCCCAAACTGGGTGCTGAACCGGAAGCGACTTTGCCCACACCGTCACGCCCGCAAACAAAGCCGATTCCGCCTGGTTTGCGCCGAATTTTCCCGGATGCCGAACCGGCAACGATTCGGGCCCAATTGACTGAATCGCAATATGATTTCAGCAAACCCGATCATGTTTATATCTCCGACTACTCAGAGCAGCCGATTGAAACGGCAGAGGGCCCGCAACCTCCCGGTCGTTATTTGCGCACACTCTATATGAACCGTTTGCCTGAGCGCACGGGTCCCCTCTGGCTGCAGCCCTTACTGCGCTTGAACTGCGAATGGCGGATGAATATCTTCGCGCACAAATTGGACAAAGATATTTTCCGCAAACAGATGCAACGCAAACAAGCGCAAGCGCATGCCAACACCTATCAAGGTTTTCTTGGACCGCGCTCGGCCCCCAATCAGGAAGAAGCAGAAAAAGCCCAGGAAGCAGCTTCGATCGGTTCGGAATTGTATACAAGCAATATGGAAGTCTTCAACATGGCTTGCTACTTCACGCTCTATGCCGAAACTCTCGATGACTTGAACCGCTCGACCGAGCAGGTGCGCTCTGCCGCTCCGCAATGTCGTGGTGCTCGTTTCATCGTTGGTTATCACGAACAGAAAGCGCTGATGGTAGGCAGCATGCCCGGCATGGGTATCGATTTTGTCCGTCGCGGCAAAATCGTCCGCACCCCCACTTTGCGCAATTCATTCCCTTATGTGCACGCCAAACTGGGCTCTGATGCCGGTGATTGGCTGGGCTTCTCGAAAGAAACTCTGGAGCCTGTGTTTCTCAATCCGTACGATGAAAAATTGCCGAACGCTCTTTGTGTAGTCTTCGGTCAACCAGGGGAAGGTAAATCAATGGTCGCCCAGCAGATCATTCAGATGAAAACCATCTCCGGCGCCAAATCGGTGATTATCGACCGTTCGGGCAGCTACAGGATGCTTTGCGAAGTCTATGATGACAGTGCCTATATCAAACTCGGTCCTGATGGTTCGGTCTGCATCAATCTCTACGATTTGCCTCTAGTCGGTCCCGACGATAAGCCGATTGATCCAGCTAGCCCGCCTGAGTCGCACATCATCAAGATTCTCAATTTTCACTCGGTCATGCTCGGCGAAAAAGGCGAGCAATCGCTGAACAAAGATGAAAAGCCGATTCTCATGCAGGGCATCCAATCGATTTATCAAAGTTGTGCCGCCGAAGGGCGCGTGCCGATCGAATCTGATCTGGTCGCCTGGTTGCACAGAGAAGCCCAAGCCAACGGCAAGACCAAGCGCGGCGATACCTGCGAAGATCTGGCTAACCGTTTGAGTCTCTATTGCCGCGGTGCCATCTTCGGCAAATTGTTCGATGGCGCCACGACTATCCCTCTCGATTGCCAATTGATGGTTTTCGATACATCAGATCTGGCGCACGACAAAACGTTGGAAGCTGTGGTCACACTTTTCGTTTCTGATTTCGTTCTGCGTCGTGCCGCTCAACACAAGATGGAGCAGATGGCGCTGGGCAAACCGGCTCGTTTCGTTTTCTGTATAGATGAATTGTGGCGCCTGCTTCGCTACGAAGGCGGCAAGACTCTGGTTGAAGACGCATCGCGCACCAGCCGCCACTTAGGTCTACTCTTCATCGGAATTTCGCAGGAGCTCGGTGACTTGCTCAGAGACGATCGAGCTCGCAACCTGGCAACCAACAGCGCGATTAAAATCATTCTCGGTAACGACCCCAGCAACTTCGATTTGATCAGAGACGCCTGCGGTTTGACACCACAGGAGATGTCTTCGATCGCTCACTTGACCAGAAGAAACCGTGAGTATTCGGATGCCTTCTTGATCTACCACAAGATCTCGCGAGGTGTGGTCAAACTGATTGTGCCGCGCTTTTTGTACTGGGTGGCTACGACTGAACCCAATACCGATCAACCGATGCGCTCGAAAATGATCGAACTCTGTAATGGTGATGCCCGGTGGGCCTGCCACCTGCTCGGTCAGGGCATCACTCCCGAAACTTTCACTCCCGAATTATTGATGGCTAGCTAGGACGGTGCGACTATGATGTTTGATTATCAAGCTGGAGAAAAATTCAAACTGACATTGATCATGGTCGGCTTCGCCGGGCTCATGGCCGGCATGCTCTTCACAATGATTCTGATGCCGCCGGCAGAGCCTCCCAAAAAGTCGCGTCACCACGTCAATTGGTCGACCAATCCGGATGTGAGCGGGCGCGGTTCACTGCGCGGACGCCGAGCGATCGATTATTCGGGACCGCAGCCTGAGCAAGAACAGCCAGGACAAGCCGCCCCACAGGCGGCTGCCGCCCCCCAAGCGGCGACTGCGCCGGCTCAACCAGCTCTTCCAGCTGCGCCTGTGACGATCGCTAATCCGGCCGAAGCCCAGGAGTTGGTGAGAGTATGGTTGGCATACACCTGGGACCTCAGTGCTGCCTCGGCTCAACATAGCCAGGAGCAAGCAATCATGTATATGACCCCGGAATGTGCGATGGCTTACCGCCAGAATATCTGGACCCCGGAGATCGCCAAGCAAATTCAGCAATCAGGTTTACAAACCAAATTCGAATGCAGCCGCTTGCAAGCGGGAGCGCCGCAAAGTGATGGAGCCGTCGTCGTCTTCGTTGAAGGTACACAGACCTTGTCCGTGCCGGGCAAAGGTGATCAAGTGCGCCCGATCAACTACCAGTATCTGGTCAAGTCGACCGCTGACGGATTGAGAGTTGCCGGTATTAGCGAGGGAGGTTCACAAAGCTAATTATCAAGCGTCAAGCGCTTGCCCTCATTGACTAGAATTGCCATGCGCTGAGCTGGCAGGCTAAGGAGAGCCACAAATGGACTGGAGAGCACAAATAAATGATCGAGGCGTCGTGACGCAGTATCGTAATATGGATACTGGTGAAATGGTCACAGCTTCTGAATACTCGCGCCGCGCGCAAATGGATAACACCATGTCTCAGGGCGACGGCTCGCTCGTGGCTTCTCCGCCAGCGCAAATGATGGCACCGGCCATGGTGCCGCCGCCGCCGGCTGTGCCTGCCTCGCCAATTTCTCCCTCAGCTCAAATGGCGCCCATCGGACAGCTGCCGCCAATAGCGCCTCAAGCTTTGCCCCAGCAGGCACCAGCACCTTTGATGATCACTCCCGGTAACACGCTTGTGCAACCTGGCGCCCAACTCCTTTCGGGCGGTTCCAATTCCGACATGCTGGGCGGCGTCGGTGTTGGTTTGGCACCGGGCATGAATGAGGCAGGCAGCCCATTGCAAGACGAGCACACCGGTATGAATCCGACCGCCGGCATGGCCGTGCAAGGCAAGAACTTGCGTCTGGAAGGTATTTCCGGTCACGCTCACAGCACACAGACTCCGACGCACAAGCAACCGCACGGCTTCCTCGATGCCACCTCGATCGCCATCTTGTTGCCGACTCTGGTTCTGCTCGCTTTGATCATCGCTGCCGCGCACAAGAAACGCTTGTTCCCCTGGCAGACGATCCGCACTTTCAATCCTCCGTCTGGCTTGATGACACCGCGCGATTACGAGCGTTCATATCTGTGTCCGCCAAACTTGAGACGGCACGGTCGCATGGGCAAACGCAATCCGCAAGCAGCCTGGACCGAACAAGACGGTGTCGTTCTGCCCTTCGGTTTTCTCGCTCGCACGCATTTGCCGGTGACGATTCCGCTCGGTCGCCTGCCCAATAAAAACATGTTCCTCGTAGCCCCATCTGGTTCAGGTAAAACCACCCTGATGCGCGCCATCATCAAGGCTTTGTTGGCGAAGCCCTCAGTCATTATTGCTCTAGAAGCCAAAGCTAACGATCCCAATTTGGATGAAAAGCGTGAAGGTTTCAAATACACAGTCTTGCCCGAAGCTGAGCACGCCGGTTTCAACACACTCTATTTCAATCCTCTGGACAGTGGTTCGATCCACTGGAATCCAATCGACCTGGATGCTATCTCATTCGCCTCTTCGATCGTGCAAGACATCAATTCACTGGAAGCCGAGGAGCAGCACTGGGCAGAACGTGACCACGGTTATATCTCCGGTCTCACCCAGCTGCTCAAATGGGGTGCGGTGCAAGTCGCCGGTGAAGACGAGAACGGACAACCGGCCGAAGTCCAGGCCCTGCCATGTAACCCGCGCGGCTTGATGCGTCTGGTCAACAACCGCCGCAACATCGTCGAATCATTACGCAAGCTGAAAAGCAATCCGGATGTCGACGCCAGCGAATTGAGTGAACTGACTCAGACACTGACTTCGATCATCCGTACCGACACCGATTGGGACAAAAACATTCAGGGCGTGCGTGGTCGCCTGCGCATGTTCAAGAATCCCAACGTTTTGCGTGTGACCGAGCACTCCAACGTCGACTTGAAAGCAGCCATGCACATGCCCACCGTTTTGATCTTCGGTGCTCCAGCCTCTCTCGGTCCAGACGCTGAGTCACTGGCTTCCTGCTTCGTCTATCAACTGCAGTTGGCCTTGCACACCAGATACGGTACCAAGTCGGTGTTGCCGTTGTTCGCCTTCTTTGATGAATATCAAACCTTGAACATCGACCTGGCAGGCAGACTATCAGCTATCGTCCGGGGTGCCAACGGCGGCTTGACAGTGATTCTCCAGAACATATCGCAGATCACTGGCGGTGGCGGTAAGGCCGGAGATGCCGCCGGGTCTGGTTCAGGCGGTTCAGAAATCAAGACGATTTTCTCCAACAGCGCGATTCGTGTTTGCTTGCACAACGCTGACGAGACAACGGCCAGATTCTTCTCGGAAGAAAT
>CAJCHQ010000412.1 GCA_903970295.1 Bryobacterales bacterium | reverse complement strand
GGCGTTCTCAACTCATGCGAAACCATTGAGTAGAATTCAGAGACTTGGCGCTCGGCTTCTTTGCGGGCCGTCACATCATTTTGCACACCGATAAAATTGATTACGTGACCGTGTTCGTCATGAACCGGCGCGATACTCAATTCATTCCAAAACAACGTTCCATCTTTTTTGAAATTGCGCAGTATCGTAGTAAATGCGTTGCCATCTTTGATCGCACTTCTCAAGGCGATCAGTTCGGCTTGATCGTGCTCGATGCCCTGCAGGAAGCGACAGTTCTTGCCCAGGATGTCTGTCAACGAATAACCGGTCATATCAGAGAAGGCCTGATTGGCATAGATAATTGGATTGTCCGGCAGACTCGTGTCTGTTATAACGATGCCATTCCGAGCAGACTGGACTGCACGTTCTAAAATTCGCGGCCGCTCGCGCGAATTCAAAAAGTCCTCCAACAAGCTGTGTGACTCGCTTGAGAGATTATTTTCTGGACGACAATCTACCAACTCTGTCACCACTTGTCAGTGAGATGCTGAGGTCAGCTCGCTCATCGTGAGCCGTGCTTCGCCCGCCTCTGGCGCGCACCCCGCACTAATAATACCGCGGCGCGCACGGAAAGGTCGGAGAACGTGCGCGCCTAGGTACTCTATTATGTTGAATGCTGCAAGTGAAAGCTGAGTGAACAGAAATGCCTTGCTCACCAAAAGTTCACTGGCTTCGAACAAAGATGATACAACTAAGATCGGGTGGTGCTTATGAAGACTGTTGTGTTCGAACATCAATCAAACTTCTCCGAAAGTCGCGAATTGGTATTTGAGTGGCACAAGCGTCCGGGTGCCTTCCAGGCGCTGTGCCCGCCCTGGATGGATGTTGAGATAGCCGAGCAATCGGGTTCGATCCAGTCGGGCGCCCACGTGGCCCTCGACTTGCCAGTCGGTCCCTTCAAGATGCGCTGGACTCTCGAGCACCGCAATTATGTCGAAGGTCGGCAATTTCAGGACGTGCAAATTTCGGGCCCGTTTGCGTCCTGGAAGCACACCCACATGTTTGATTCAACCCAGAGCGGTTGTTTGTTGAAAGATTCGATCGAATACCAACTGCCGCCGACACCAATGCCTGAGCAATTAGCATCGCTCTTCCTGGAGAAGGAGTTGAAGCGTATGTTCGATTATCGTGGCGATGTTTTGTCGCATGCAGTACCGCTTATGAGGAATGAGGTTGAAACCATGAAGGTAGCTGTGACTGGGTCCAGAGGTTTGATCGGTTCGGTTTTGGCACCATTCATAACCACTCAAGGTCATCAACTGCAGAGAGTGGTGAGACCGTCATCTCCGCGTGAGAGCGGAGATGTGGTCTGGGATCCGATGGAGAAGGTAAACGACTTATCGGCACTGGAAGGAGTCGATGCAGTGATTCACCTGGCTGGTGAAAATATCGCCTCCGGACGTTGGGATGCTGACAAAAAATCCAAAATCAAGGAGAGTCGCGTCGTTCGCACACGCCTGCTCAGTGAAGGTTTAGCCAAGTTGAAAAAACCGCCCCGCATCCTTTTGTGCGCTTCGGCGATCGGATATTATGGCGACCGCGGCAACGAGTCTCTGGATGAAACCAGTAGTGGTGGCAAAGGATTTCTTGCCGAACTCTGTCGCGATTGGGAGCAATCAACAATTGCTGCTCGCGAAAGTGGCATTCGCGTAGTTTACCTGCGTCTCGGTGTTGTCCTCTCGCCGAGAGGCGGTGCTCTGGCCAAAATGTTGCCACCATTTCAATTCGGGGCCGGCGGGCAGATCGGTTCCGGGCAGCAATATATGAGCTGGATTGCAATTGATGACGTGGCCGGCGCCATCTATCACTGTCTCAATCAAGAGGCGCTCAGCGGTCCGGTCAACATCGTGGCGCCGCATGCCGTGACTAATGCTGAATTCACCAAAGTTCTCGGGCATGTACTTCATCGCCCAACTTTGCTGCCAGTCCCCGATTTCGGAGTACGAATGGTTTTTGGCGAAATGGCTGACGAACTTTTACTGTCTAGCGCCAAAGTCAAACCGACCAAACTAGAATCGACGGCTTACAAATTTATGTATCCGGATCTGGATTCGGCCCTCAGGCACGTGCTCGGCAAGTAAGCTAGCTCAGTGTTTCTTCTTCAGTTGGTTGGCTAATTTGACTGACTGAGAATGAACTTCCGATTGAGTCGGTACTTTTTTCAGAAGCTCCATCGATGAGTCGGTCTGCCCCTGGTTCTTCAGCGCAGTCGCTTGTTGAAGGTAGAGTTTGTTCAGCAATTCATGCTCTTTGCTGATCATCGTTCCCTCTTTTTTTCGTCGTTCCAAAATGGCGATGGCGCCAGGAATATTCTCCCCCTCAGCCATTTCTTGCAGGGTCGGAACGGTTTTGCGGGGTTCCTCGTTTGAATTGAAAAAGAAAAATGCACCAGCTGCCACCAAGACCAAAACAACTGCACATGAAATCAATAAGGGCCCATACTTTTGTCCGAAAGTCGCATATGTAGTGCGTCGCAGCCGATTGCTCGAAAGACTGCTGGCGACCGAAGGCTGATTCGGTTTCGGTGCTTCCGACCAATTGCTCTTTTCTGTTGCTTGGGCTGCATCAACAACTTCTGTCCCGTCAAAGGGGCAGATTTGAAAGCCTTCTTGAAGTCGGTGACCACATTGCGGACAAAGCTTCACAGGGTACCTTCGCCAACAGGCAATCGCTTGCTCATTGCTTTCGAACAACTTCTTGAGCGTGCAAGCTAAGTCTTTATTATGGCGGAGAAGCTACATCCTTGCCAGTCGCATATTTTATGCTTCCCGATATGCCCATTGGGAGAGGCGGGGACTTCGGTTAAATTCTGGATAGACGCTTAATATTTTGGCGATTATGTTTCCAAGATGCGTTGAGCGTAGGGCAGCATCTCTCTGATTTTTTGGGCATAGCGGCGAGGATTTTTGGGGCGCTGTGCGCCGGCAGCCCAATCGCCATAGTCCGCGTACATGCCCTGACGCCTCTGAAATTCAGACAAGGCAATATCGCTGTTCGTGACTGGATCGATTTTGTCCGCGTAGCTCACACCATAGCCTTCACCGCGGTCGTTCAATTGCATCAGTCCGATGCTGTGACCGTGATCGCCTCTTGCTCTCTCGTTGCCGCGGCTTTCGACTAGCATTGTCGCCACTGCCAGGTCTTCGGGAATGCCTCTGCGCCTTGCGACTTCGGCGACTATTCGGGCATTCTGCCGGGCTCTTTCGAAGGTGGTGCCGTGAGCACCATCGTAGCTCGTTGATTCTGGGTCAAACCCGCGCGAGCGGTGCTTGTATTCACCATAGTGCACGCCGGATCCCTGCTCTTCTGGCGGCATATTGCCGTAGCGTTGTTGATCGAAATCGCTGCGCGAATACAAATAAGGATTGCGCCCGGCCATTCCCCGGCGACCAGCTGGATCTGGCGCTCCGTAACCGTCGGGAGCATAATTTGCTGGCGTAAAACCTGGTGCATAATCAGTCGGCGTGTAAGCGGCTGGCGTGTAGCCGCCTCGTTGTGACCTTACGTAATTCTCGGGAGCGGGCGGATTATCAGCTTCGCCGTTGTGTTGCCCTCTTTGCGCCCGCAATTGGAAACCGTGACGGCTGGTGACTAACCTCGTATCGGGAAGCACGCCATCTCTTTGCAGAGTCTCATTAGCCAAGGCCAGATCTTTGCGGAAGGCGCGGGGACTCTCGTGATGGCGGAGGTAATTCAATTGCTGCAAAGTTTCTTGCAGCTCCGGGGAGTTGGCAGCAGCAGTATTTTCAAAATTTTGACGCTTACTCATTGAGGCTGATTCCTTGTGCGCTTACTTGATGGTGAAGTTTTTGCCAACGCTCAAGTGTCGGTTGTAGCGATTCTTGCGGTCGATCGCGGTCTGAAGGGGTAGTGCTAGTACGGTCAGAATAATGTGGCGCTGTTACGTCGCCGTTACGCACCCGCTCTTGGAAACTCGCTCTGGATATGTGTCGGCAGCCATGTCTGGTGACTGGTGCTTTACTCTGCGCTCTTTCGGGCAGCAGGCGCCCAGCTGCTCGTTTGCCAGAGGTGACAACGCCGCAGCGATTTTGAAATGCAATAATTGTGCCGGGAGATTAGTGGTTTTCATGCCGAACATACTGTTATTAGAAGATGATGTAAGGCTGGCAGAGGTGGTCATTGCCGGACTGTCAGCGCAGAAATATAAAGTCGAGCATCTTCTTGACGGCTCGGAAGCTCTCGATCGGCTCAAGTTCTATCATTTTGATCTGGCTATTCTCGATTGGACTGTGCCCAGCCTGTCTGGCGTTGAAGTATGCAAGGAATACCGCAAATGGGGCGGCAACGTGCCCATCATCATGCTCACCGGCAAGCAGGATCTGAGGGACAAAGAAGAAGCTTTCGGCATTGGTGCTGACGATTATTTGACCAAGCCCTTTGCTTTTCGTGAGCTAGCCGCTCGCGTGCGAGCCCTTCTGCGCCGACCGCAGGTGATGGAAAAAGCTTTGATCACGGTCGGTCCTGTCACGATCAATGCCGACGATAAAACTGTCACCATTAACGGTGCCAATGTCGAAGTTAAACCGGCGGAATTTACTTTGCTCGAATTATTGATGAAAGCGCCGGGGCGTGTTTTCACTGCCGACGATTTATTGGCGAAACTCTACACCTCAGAGTCTGAAGCGACTGAAGAAGCGATTCGC
>CAJCHQ010000411.1 GCA_903970295.1 Bryobacterales bacterium | reverse complement strand
CGGACCTGAAGCAGTTGTTCGTGTTCGTGGTCGCAAGCGGGTAGTGCGCGGAGCCCCTATTGTTAGTTGGAAAATGCAGGCGCTACACCTGCCGGGCGGTATCGTCGTGCAAGAGTCGAAATTAGTCAGTGCACCTTCAACTATTGTCTCTGTCGGTAAGAAAGCGGTGCGCACCGATTACACCCGCAGCCTGATTCTGGCTGGTGTGGAAAAGACGGGCAATACATGGCTGCACGGATACCGGCTGGCCGACGGAAATTGGGTGGAAGCGGCCGACTTGTTCGGCGGCGTGCCGCCTTACCTCTTGCAAAACCTGGCTGGCAAAGTTTCTTTCTCCGGCAATGATTTGATCCTCTCCGTTGGCAGTCAGGGCGCGCCCACGACTGCCTCGAGCGGTTACCGGATTGTCCTGCGTCTAGTGTCCGGCAAGTACTGCCTGGAGGGAAAATCCGGCGCTGAAGGTCCGATTGCCGTCGTTGAGCAATTCGCTCAAGCACTGCAACAAAACCGTTTCGACCTGGCTAAGGGCTGGTTAGCCGATGCCAAATTGATGTCGATTCCCAAATACGTTGGCATCACTGGGCATTCGACTGCGCAGCCACTGCGCATTATTCCAATGGCCAGTCCGGGTAACGGAAACAGCCGTTTCCGTTTGATGACGTTCTCTAAAGACGACTTGATCGTTGATGTGGGCAAAGATCGAAAAACCCAACAGCTGGCGATCAAATCTATTTTTATCGCGCCGCCCGATCCGGTTGCCCAGAAGCTGCTCGGCAATCTCTCCGTGCCCGTTGTCAGCGACCAGAAAGCAGGCGGGGAAAACGTGGGAAAATGATGCTTACGCAAGCAATTTCAAGCGCCCGAGGCTGTTTTATCAGGCTCTGAAGCAAGAATAGTGCTTGATTTGGGCATATAGTTCGTGAACTTGGCAAAATTCCTCTTCAGGCCACCAAATTGTCGCCTCCTCATTCCGATTTCCCTAATGTCCCCACAATTCCTCAGGGCGAAAATCCAATCGAGGAAAAAAACTATTTTGCCTCCACACTTTCGTTTCTCACTTATTCCTATCGAGAAACTCTTTTTGCCGAACTCGAGCGATTGGTCGAATGCGGTAAAACTTTTGACGGTTTGATCATCGACTTGATGCAAACCGGCTTTTCCTTGCCGTTAGAGGCTCTGGTCAAATTCAGTCAGTATGCCAAGCGTCTGCTTAAACAGCAGGGTGTTCTGCTTTTCGTCAAAGCCGATGGTGCCCTCACTTTGACTAAAGATGATCCAGGTGGCGGCCTGACCTTCAATGCTTATGACAGTCCGTTCGGAATTTTTGCCAGACATCCGATGTTAGCTGATTATGTCTGCGCTACTGTTGCCGGTCTCGATCGACGTCGGTTGCGCGGTGGTGGCAGCACACTGGCGAATCATATATTGTTCACTTCAGTGCCTGTTCTCACGGACGAAGGCAAGAGGGTAAAAGACAATTTTGCTTTGCCGGCTCCCCAGAGTTGGGTTTTGGCAATGATTGATGATTATTCGTCGGTAGAGTCGATTACTCGCGCGCTCGAAAGTCAACATCATCTGCCTTCCGACGAAACTTTGCGGATCATGCAAGAACTCGAATCGGCACAATTGATCTTTCCGGTATTTTCTCGCATTCAATTTCTGGCGAACTGTTATCATAATCGCAAAGCCTTTCGCCTCGGTCGGTATATGGTGGCATCAGGCATTCTCACCGAGTCGCAGCTGCAGGAGCTGCTCGAAAAACAAGCTGAAGAAGGGCTTGGTCGTGGGCAGAAGACCTATCTCGGATTATTAGCTGTACGAGCTGGTTACCTCAATACTCGCGAATTAGAATCTTTGCTTGACGATCAGTATTTGTATGGCGGCTATCACAAAAAAGCCGAAGACGATCCCAACGGTGCCCGCATGAACGTAGAGACTATGCGGGATTCGATGATCGGTAGTTTAGGCGCAATTGACACCGCCGGCTTGTTGCAGTCTTTTGCCACCGCTAAAAAAACTGGGCTTTTGACCGTGGAAAATCGGGACAAGGCCTTGATTGTCTCGTTCGAACTAGGCAAGCCCACGCACGCCAGAATGAATCGCCTGCGCGGGTATGAGGCCATGATCGAATTTTTAGTGTCCTGGTCTGAGGGCATATTTGTCTTTCGTGATAAGGGCGTGTCGCAAGAATTGGATCCCTCGTGCGCACTGAACCAGCCGATCGATCGCATGTTGCTTGATGCAGCACTGGCACAAGATCAAGTCAATAAAGTGCTTACCACTCTGCCTGGTGGCAGAAATACGATTCTCGAGCGAGTCTGGAATTTTGAAACGCTCTGGTTCAAGCTGGAAACGAGTCCGCTCAGATACCTCGACGAGAGCTTGGTTTCCGAGAGCGACAAGAAAGCGATTGTCGAACTCGTCAATTTGATCGATGGACTGTCGACCTTGGATGAGGTCGTCAAGTCATACGATGTCTGGCCCGGGCATATGATCGTCAAATCAGTGGCACTGCTTTTGGAGCACAGATTGGTCAACGTTCAACAGGCCAGCTTGTTCAGACCGATTTCGGTCTTCCAGCGCATCTCTGCTGAATTGCAAAAAATTGTCGGACGTGAAGACAACAAGGCTATTCTGCACGCGAGCTTGCATTATGTGCACGGTGAGTCGGCTGCTGCGAACAGATTTCATATCGACAACGAAGGCCGTGTCAGCGTCAATCTCAGCCAGGTGAAAAGTTCGGGCGCGCCAGTTTCAGCCGTAATTCTCGAATTGCGTCGATGGATGGAGGCTTATCTGGCTTATTGCCGGCGCCAAATCGATCCGGCAACAGTCGATAATATCGTGGCCAAAATCGTCAACGGGCACACCGGCTGAAATCTGCCACTTTTTTCAGCCTATACCTTGATCCAATTTCTCACTCAGGGTTGCGCCTGCCTGATACGAGTTGAATCACGTAAGGGGCATGTGCCCGGCTCGTGGTAATGAGTTTGCCATCACTGCCAGTGCCGCGAATATAAACTACTTCGCCTTGCGCTGTGTTTCTGGTGTGAAACCACTCGATAGTGCCAGGTGCATCAATGACGGCGCTCGATGGAGAGAGTAGGTTTTGTAATTCGACCTGAACCTGCGATATGTCTGTGGGCAGCGCGAATTCGGGATCGAGATCGGCTGCCGGCGACATCGTTTTCTTAGCCGGCACCATCTCTAACTTGGACCATGGATTCTTGTAGACTATGTGTTGGTTGGCTGAAAGTATTTCGTCGATCTGGGTCGGGTAACGGTGCATTTGTTTGTAATATTGCTGCATCAGGATGGCTAGAATTTGCATCTTCGCGATGATCACGGCTTCGCCTGAGTCGCGGGCGTACAGCTCGCTGTCTTCATTATCGGAGATGCCGCCTGGCACTTTAGTGAACGTGTATTTGATCGATTGGGAATTCGGCGTAAATGTGATCGTGTGGTCGTCCATCAAGACGGAGCCGTTCATGACGATGCCATTGCGCAGCATTAATGCTTGGTTCCCGTACTTGATCACCAATCTTTTTAGACCGTTGGCCGTCGAATACTCGTGAGATTGAGAGTGATCAGGCGTTTTCACTGCTGCTTTATCGCTGCTTACAGCCGCCTGCGGCAAAATATTGAGGCTAATTTTACCGTCTTTAGTCAGAGACTTGATCAGTAAAATAGTGGCCGCAGCTGTCACCAGGATGAAAACGGCCATACCGGCAATCACTACTGCCATCGGCAGCTGTTTCGCTTCTTTCGCCGGTTCGGGCTCCATGCGCTCGGTCGCCGATTTGAGACTGCGCATACTTGTGCTCACGTTTTGTTCGGGAATGTTGTATCGGCCCGAGACGTTTTGATCTTGTGCCGCCCGGTCCAAGGCGTTCTGGTCCAGCCGAGCAAAGCGACCGGAGGCGTCGGCGACACGGTCATGGCGTCCGGAAGTATTTTGACCGATAGCTTTTTGGCGACCGGACGCATGCGGATCGATTTCTCTCATCTCCCGCAAACGCTCTTCCATTTGTGCCGCTTCCGGTAAGCGCATCTGAGCCCGTTTCAACATCGCGGCAAAACTTTCCAAAATGGTGCCCACAAATTGGTGGTTACGCCCATAAGCCTGCTCGCCCACTTTCAATGCCCGGCGATAGAATGATTCTGATTCTTTGGGCATGCCGCTCTTTTCATAGACTTTGGCCAGTTTGAAGAGGGTCGTTGCTACGTCCGGATGCGATACTCCTTGATGCTTTTCTTGAATAATCAAAAGGCGTCGCAAGAGCGGGATGGCCTCTCCATACTTTTTCTGGTTGTAATAACAATCGGCCAGATTTTGCAGGCACATAGCTGTGTCTGAGTGTTCTTCTCCATATGAGGCTTCGAGTAACTGCAGTGCTCTTTTATATAGCGGTTCGGCATCTTTGAAGCGGCCGGTGACAAAGGCGGCCTGACCGTCTTTGAGAGACTGGGCGAGCTCTTTGAACTCTTTGTCGATGTCTTCGATTTTCATTTGACTTGGGATTCTATCAAAGCATCGAGACCCTCTTCTCTAATACCTCTTATTTTATCCGGCTTGTCGGCTGAGAGCTGTAACTGATCGCTTTTGACAAGCGTCTAACTGGTCTGCATCCCGGAGGAGAGAGTGGTCGATCCAATAGAGCGAGCCGAGCGGTTAGAATGGTTACGGAAGCTAGTTATAGTAGGCGCCGCGGAGAAAAACATGATATGTCCGAAAATCCATGCTCTGTGCATGATTGGGCTGATCTCTTTAACTGGTTTAGTGGCCCTGCCGAGTTTTGCGGGCACTTGCTCCGACATCACCGTACGCATCAGAGACGCCAAGGTTTTGCCACCTGGCGGTCAATGCGAAGTCATCGATTTACCCGATCAATTGCTTGTTCTCATCCGGACGGATGCAAATTTTTCCGCAGACGCTCTCAAAACTCTGGCTCTGAAACTGGCTCAGGTTATGGCACCGGTTGTGACAGGAAAACGCACTGTCATCACCTTTGCCGATGGCAGCGCGGCGGGACATTTAACCGCAGTTACAGTCAGCGCCGATCAAATCAGAGGTTTGCACGAGAAAACGAGCAATGTCGAAGCCTCGGCACTAGATGCAGTGCTGGCTGATTCGGCCATAATTCGCGGCGCGGCGACAGCGCCCTCGACCAATGCAGAAATGAGCAATTTACAAATGGAGCGGAATAAACTTACTACGCACATCGAGCAGTTGAGGGCGAAGCGAGTCGGTGTCAAACCATTCGTCGATGAGATTGCTCGGGCCGACGAACAACTGAAAGAAGGCAATGTCACGCAGGCAAAAGCGATATTAGATCATCTCAATGGTGCGATCGAAGACTATGAGCAACAAGCAAAAGAGGCGAGAATTTCTGGCCACGCCGCGACTTACGTGTCGCAGCAACCGCCCTCAAGACCAAGGCCAAATCTACCCGCCATGACCGCTCGCGGTGGCGGCGCGCTCTTTGGCACGGCTGCAGACAGAGCGTCCGCGGCATCTTTGCCGGCTGGCAGCGATGGTTACTATGACGAAATCGCCAATCAAATTCTCAAACGCCAAGTCGGTGACCTAGCCCCAATTGATGGGCCGATGAGACTGGAGCGATATACAATCGCTAAGCGCATTACCACTTTGCGTCAATCCGGCGCCGACGTCAATAATTACATTACCGCCTTCCGGAAGATCGAAGAAATAGCCGGCTCCAAAGATCCGCAAAAAGTGCTTCTGTTAAGGGATGAGATACAGTATCTGAACAAACAGCTCGGCATCCAGTAACTTATAGATTGGGTTATCTGGAGGCGGTGCGCTATGCACCCCCTGGCAACAAGGGAGCCGATCATGAAATACAAGCTCAATCAGTTACCGCTAGCTGAAGCGAAGGCTGACGCAATCGTCTTGGGCATTTTTCAGGGTGAAAGCGTGGCCGACGTTTTTCAAGTGCTCAAGCGCGAATTTCCTAAGCGTGCAGACTTTTTGCAGCAAGTAGCTGAAGCTGCCGATGACGAAAAATTCGCGGGTAAAACCGGACAGGTAGCTGTCTTCCCGACCTATGGTCAGATCCAGTCTAAGAAATTGATTTTAGCCGGTTTGGGTGCTCCGTCTCCAAATACTGGTGTGGCCATGGCCAGAAAAATCTCGGCCAATCTCTCGCGCAGGTTGAGCAACGGCAAAGCTCCCGAACGGGTTATTTTCTTTTGCCGAGCGCAGTCGTCGGTTAATACCGCAAGCAGTGGCAGTGATAAGCCGGCAAAAGCAGCTGCTGGCAAAAGCAAGACAAAACAGAAAGCCTTATCTGCGCCTGCCCCGATTGAGGGCGCTGAGGCCCAAGCATATGCTCAAGCGATCGTGGAAGGTTGGAAACTTGGCGCTTATTCTTTTAGCAAGTACAAATCTGCTAAAAAACCGGCTCCGGGTCAGCTCACCGAATTGACGCTTGCCTTCGCTGGTTTGAATTTGAGCGAAAAATCGCTCGCTCAATCTTGCACTGCCGGTGATGCCATCGCCGAAGCTACCAATTTAGCCCGACGATTGATTGCCGAACCAGCATCGTATATGACTCCCAGTCGTTTGGCCGAAGAAGCCAGAGCAGTAGCCAGAACCGGTGAGCTCAGTTGCAAGATTATGGATGCCAGTCAGGTCGAAAAACTTGGCATGGGTTCCTTTCTGGGCGTCGCGCGTGGAGCCAGGGAACCGCTGCGCTTTATCGTGCTTAAATATGATGCTCCTAAAAGTAGTCGCACAATCGGTCTGGTCGGCAAAGGCATTACTTTTGATTCGGGCGGTTTGTCATTGAAGCCGGCGTTAAGCATGGAGCACATGAAGTACGACATGTCGGGGGCGGCTGTCGTGATCGCCACTATGCAAGTCGTCGGTCTCCTGAAACCACATAATTCAGTTATCGCTGTCGTGGCGGCAACAGAAAACATGCCTGGTGATGGTGCTTTGCATCCCGGTGACGTGTTGAAATCGATGAACGGCAAAACGATCGAAGTCAATAATACTGATGCCGAAGGACGTTTGGTATTGGCAGATGCTTTAACTTATGTCTGCCGGAATGGCGCGGATGTTCTGATCGACATTGCCACCCTGACAGGTGCTGTGGTCACGGCTCTCGGGCGGGTGGCGGCCGGGATCATGGGTTCCGACCAGAGTTTGATTGACGACTTGATCGCAGCCGGACAAAAAGCCGGTGAAAAATATTGGCAGTTGCCGCTTTTCGATGAATACAAAGAGACTTTGAAAAGCGACATCGCCGATTTGAAAAATGCCGGCGCTCGAGGTGAGGCGGCTAGCTCCAGTGCCGGAATGTTTTTGAAAGAATTTGTTGAAGGCAAGCCCTGGGCTCATCTGGACATAGCTGGACCAGGTTGGCTCGATAAAGATCGAGATGAATGCAACAAAGGTGGCACCGGTTTTGGGGTGCGAACTTTGAGTCACTACCTTTTAAACTCGTGATCTACCAACTACTGCGCCACTAACTGGGTGATGCTGCGCAGCAACGGAATCAGCGTATTGGTTTCTTGACCGTCACTGATTGTGACCAGAAGACCACCACCGAAATCAGCGATAACGATGTAGCCACGCGGAGTCTTGCCCACGATCTGATGCACTTTCTTCTGATTCATCTTGAGGATGTTGTCGGTGGTGTTCATGTAGATACCCATCGCCCACTGACCGATCGATTCAGCTTCGATATCTTGGGGCATCGTGTTGGCGATGAGCAGACCATCGTGGCCGACGATCACTGAACCGATAACGCTGGGGATGGTACCGATATGGTGCAACAAAGTATTTAATTCTTGCGCGGCTTCTGTTGTAAGAATGCGCATCGAACTGTCGGAAAGATCCGAATCGGTTAATTTGGTAATTTTTTCGAGGTCTTTTTGGTCGAGAAGGAATTTGCCTATCGAAGCGATTCTTCCTGAACCTTGATCGTTGCTGGTATCAGCTCGGCTGTCCAGACGGCCAATGCCTTCGATTTTAGGTGGCGGTGCAGATGGCTGGGCAGGTGGGGATGGAGCCTGGGCGCGGGGTGGCTGTGGTTGCGACATCGGTTGCCTGGGCGGTTGCGGTTGCACGTAAGCTGCCGGTGGCTGTGGCGGCGCCGCCTGGTTTTGACTGGGAGCGTTGCTTCTCGGCATGGTGTCGCCTTGTTGTCCACTGACGCCCAGATTGTCGGCAAAGATTTTGTCGATGACATTGTCGTCCATCGGGGCGAATAAACCGCCTTTCGCTGTCTGGGCTGGCGCTTGCGCTTGAGCCTCCGGTTGCTTCTCGCCGGCACTTGACCAGCCGCCTGCTTGCGGTTGCTGGCTGACTGGAGCCTGAGGCATTGGCTGCGGTGGCTGATTCCAGCCACCCGTCTGCGGTGCACTCGCAGGCGCCGGTGCCGGCCAGGCATTGTTTTGCTGGGTTTGATTGCGCCCGTGAATTGGTGGCGGCGTCCAGCCCGGTGGTGGCGGTGGCACCATTGACGATGTCACCGGTGCGGGCTCGGGCACTGGTGCTGTGACCGAAGTTGACGCCTCTTCAACGCCCAGATTCTGTCTGAATAATTGATCCATTGCCGAATCGTCCAAATCGAACAAACCTTGCTTGTCCTTGGTGGCAGCCTCGGGGGCAGCGAATTGACCGTTCTCTCGCCGCTCTGAGCCGGGCACTCCTGAGTTCCCCTGACCGGCACCGCGGGCGGTGACGCCGCTGATTTTCGGTAGCCCATTATTGTCGGGAGCGGGGGCGCCGGCAGTGGGGTCGGCACTGGCGCCCCAACTGCTATTAGCAGCTGGATTGCCCCAAGCCTGAGGTTCTGGTGCAGACTGAGTCGGTGCCGCCCAAGTCGTAGGTTGTGGCGGTGCTTGAGGCACTTGAGCTGCGGGGTCGGGCGTCCAGGTGTGAGCGACTGCTGGTGCGCTGGGCTCTGCCGCTTTCTCTGGCCACGCCGCAGCTGGTGGCACTTGCGGTGCAGGCGCCCAACTTGGAGAAGGCGCCGGTGTCGGCTGCGATTTCGCATTGTCCCAGGCCGGAGTGACTGGAGCAGCTTGGCTAGGTGCTTCCCAGGCGGGGGCGGGCGGTGGTGCAGCCGCCGGCCCAGGTGTCCATGCCGGTGCTGCGGCTTGAGGCGGGGAGGACGGCTGTGACCAGGCGGCAGGGGACGGTGGCGAAGGTGGTGCCCAGGCTGGCACCGCTGGTGGTGCTATTGCTGGCGCCGGCGGCTCTGACCAGGCAGGCGCTGAGGCCGGTGCAATTCCTGCCGGAGGCGCATTCCAGGTTGGTGCTGGTGCCGGTGCAATTCCTGCCGGAGGCGCATTCCAGGTTGGTGCTGGTGCCGG
>CAJCHQ010000410.1 GCA_903970295.1 Bryobacterales bacterium | reverse complement strand
GGCCGCATACGGGGTAGCGCTAATCGGTGTGAGCGACTTACCGCCAATAATGTCTGCAAGTTGCGCGCCAGGATTATTAGTTTGGAGGTGGGAAACAAGGTTCTGGGCATAAGTCGTTAAATCATTTCGAACGTTGGTTCTGCTCAGTCCAGTCAATGTAGTCCAATGCGCAGCCTCGGTGACGGTGCCTCCAGCATCCGTGATCAGACTACCCAGAGAGTAATCCATCGCCGTTTCTAGCGCCGAAATTCCCATACCAGAATTGACCACATATCCTAGCTGGCTGCTGTCTTGCAACTTACAGCTGGGATCTAAAACATAAGTGTGGTTGGTCCCGCTGACCGTCAAAGTCAGTTGCACCCATACATGAGAGAACTGAATAGTCGTCCCACCCTCAGTGTAGTTCACTGGGATGCCGCCGCCGGTCAAAAGGTTGTTAGTGTTAGCGGCTGCATTCGAATCGTTATTCACACCAAACCAGCTGGATAATTGTTGATTTGGATCGGTGCCGGTAAGTTGAATTCCGCTCCCCTGCAACGTATCTGCAATAACGTACGATGCCTGAATTGTCGGGCTCGTAGCACTTGCATAGAAAATCTGCCCCGGAAATTTGGATGAAGTGTAGCCACATGGACTACCGTCATAGCTCTCCTGCGTTAGAAGCTGAATTAAAAGCGTTGATTGATCACAAGCATTTCCAACGCCATCAATCAAGCATCCGAGAGCACCTTTGGTATCGCCCCATGTCGCGCAAAAATCCACGTTCGAATACAGCCACTGAAAAATCAGGTCGACGTTCCATTTGAGCGCGCGGGCTTGCTCGCTAATCGATGGCGGAGCAGGAACTGTGTTGGAAGAAAAAATCGGCATGCTGATAGCCCCTTATTGCGAAACGAAACTTGAAAGACACGCGAGCAATTAACTAATCAGAGCCTCAAGACTCTATGAGGTAGTCACGACGCTGGTTCTGTTGCCGGCAGCGTCATAATTCCAGGTGATGACGTAGCCGTTTGAGTATGTGGCGCTGCTCAAACGCCCCTGCGAATCATAGGCAAAGGTTACCGTCGTCAACGTTGCTGGAACCCAAAAAAGAGCAGTGGGATAAGTCCAAAATAGATTATTGGGATTTGACCAAAATAACGACATAATTCAGCTCCTTCTGGGCTCTTCCAAAGTTGGGATTTTTTTCTCAGAGATGTTCATATTGTGTTTCAACACAATGCTGTGCCGTACATTCCACTTGCAGGCGCCTGATCGAAATTCACTGTGGCACCTAATACTGTAAACTCTGCTCGGCAAAACGAGTTGAATCCCAATAAGGACCCAGACCAGCCCATGGTGGCGGCAGCTACGCCCTCTGCCGGCAGATACACACCATTCTGCGCAATGTTTGTACCGATGGACGAACTTGTAGGATTCTGACCAATGAATGCATAGAAAGTTGCCGCAGTCGAGCCGACGTTGCACGCTTGAAAGTTCGTTAGCGTGATTGCACCGTGTTGTTCCCCTTGCATCACACCAATTACTGCTAACCCCCAGGACGTATACGTCCTTCCATTTGCAGCATTTGCTATCTCGGCTGTAGCCGTCCTGCATTGCCAGTTGCTTCCACTATTGCCATCAGCGGCGAGCAGCGCTTTACTCATCTGGTTGTACTTGTTGTATACGGCCCTCAGCCCTGGATAGTCGAAGAACGCGCTTCCAGTGTAATAAATCGACCCGACATAAACATAGTTACCGGTGGAGTCACAGAGCTGTCCGCCACCATTAATGGTGCGGCCGGTCGGAGGCGTCGTCGGGCTCGACCATGCCGCGATCAAGAAACTTACTGCGGTTGCTGATGTAAGTTGGACATAGATGTCATAGGCCGTGCCATTGGCCCAAGAACTGGAAATAGTCTGTTGTCCAGGGTGCCCAAACGCCAGCAGATCAGTTGTTGAGATGTACTGCGAGAAGCAGTTGCCGGTATTTGTCGGACCCCAATACAAACTGCTGCTGCCTGATGATAGTGAATCTTGAAACGGCGAATTAGAGACTGTATACAGACGGTAATTATTAAACTGATTTGCGGCAACAGTACTGTTCAGGAGTTCGAAGTACGCTTGCATAAAGGAATCAGTGTTCGTAGAACCGCTAACGATTCCGGGCTGTGGCAAGCCAGATATTGTCATATTAGTGAACTCCTTTAGCGAATCCCTCTTTCGTTGGGTTGTTCCGCTTTTGATAAATTTCTAGACAGGCGCAAATGGGAGTATTTGCTTTGCCTTGTTGATTCGGCTCCTGCGCTCAAATACCAAACACGGGCTGATTTTGACCGAAGAAAATACGGCATAATAAAGAAACCAGCTAGTTCGCCATGCTGGCACCCAGACAAAAAGCGCTGATTCAATGGTTATTCGTGCAGCGTGATTCCGAGATTCCTGACGGGTGAGACTTTCATTGGGAATCGAAGAGAGTTGCAATCTCTACTCGACCGTCATCGGAGACAACCGCTAATTCAATTTCTATCATTTCCTGGTTTGCAAAAGCAACCCATTTCCGCACGATTTAAGATTAGATTTGCAGATCCTCATGGGTGGCGGCTCTTGAGGAAAATAACGGATGCGGATTGATGTGGCGGTCGATTTAATATGAATTATTCTCGCGCTGCACAGACACCATAAGTGGTGCTATTTGGTTAGCCGATTCATCCAAGCCTGACAGGCGCCAATCGACAAGGGGGAAATCTCACCCGATCGGGTGACAATGTATGTCGTATTACCGCTCGCGCGGCGAGAAGCGCCCGTCAGAAAACAATCATCAAACACCGACATCGATTAGACACTGGCTAGTCGTCACCATTGACAAAGACCTCAATTCCTTTCATCCGTGCCATAACCGCCGCCGCGCCACTCGTATCTTTCGTCATCGCGAGCAAGATCGACGGGTTGCTCAATGCGTGTTCCTTGATGGCAAAAATACGTTTCCCCAGTGCTTCTTCATCAATATCTGGTTCCTTTTCTAAAATGCATAGGGCACCGTGAAACATAACATCCAAGAGGCTCTTGTTTGTCTGCGACGCTTTGGTTGTATGCAACTTGAAGGCTTTCTTGCCGGCGACATGGAAGAATGTAGCTCGGATGATGCGATCAATCTTTGCCGCTAATTCATCTGGGTCAAGCTCGTATCGATCCATCGAGTCACACCATCTATTGAGAAATAGCTCCATAGGTTTGTTGTAACGATGGTATCCATATTCGCCACTCAACCCGTAATGCATAGCCACAGCACGCAAGAGAGCCTCTAGTCCTGCTTTTCTTCTATTGTCTTTTCCGTAGAGAGCTGTCCAAAATTGGTGCTCCTTGGTTATGCTCTCAAGCGCATACAAAATTGGGTGTGGGTATTGACTCCTACGGATTTCCATCGCATTGAGCGGCATGCCGCCCTTATTGATCAACCTAAAGATCCCATTCCAGTATTGCTTTTCGCACTTGATCTCATTGATCGTGATCTGCTTCTGCATAAACTCACTCTGAATCTCGGGAGGCAGTTCAACAAACTTTTTGTTTGGAAATTCGCTATTCGGTCCGAGTGATTCCTTTCCATCCGTGATGAACATAATGAGAGTTGATATCCGCTGCAAGCCATCGAGAATGTAGAACGTGTTGTGATCCTTCAGGCGTTTTGCATCTTCTGATGGATCTTGGGCAAACACCAGATGCGGCGTTATCAGGCTATGTAGAAGAGAATCGAGAAATCCTTGCCGTGAATCTCGCCTCCAAACTTGATCTCGTTGTAGGTCAGGGATCTTGATGCTGCCACTAGCAAACTTTTGAAGAATTGTTTGGACGTTATATGTAGTGTTGGTAGTGGTGCCTGGGATTCCGCGTTTTGCTAGATACTGTTCCTCTTCGGCTTCCGAGTCTGTTTCCTCATTGCCAACACCCTCGATAAAATCCTCAGGAGCGGGAACAACACCGTCGGGAACTTTGAGGGCCTTGGTGGCAGTCGCCAAGTATTCCTTTGCTTCAGCTGTGAAGGTTCGATAGACGTCGGCAGTTGCAAGTCTATTCGCCTTCCTCACGAATGAGGCAATCGGAATCTCAGTTTCTTTTAAGGGAGGTCGGGCTCCGATACTGGTGGCAATCGACTCTAGAATGGTGCTCATGATTTTTTCCTCGCTCATAGTTTTTTCCTGCGGCTACCTTTTATGCTTCGCTCCAAGACTAGTGGTCTCAGCTGCTCAGGCTGACAGGCTTCTTCGTGCCTACACTGTCAAAAAAGTTTCGAGCTAGCCAGATCTGATTTGGCGATAACAGGTTGCCTAAGGAGAGCTGTCTTCCGCGCAGATCACGATCGAACTTTGCCAACTTTTTCAGGACGGCACGTTCGATTCCCAATATCTGGATTGCTACTTCCGGTGGTACCTTGATCTGATCGAGGGGACAGGCAGAATAAATTTCACCGACGAAAATGTTTCGGGCAACATCGAAAGCCCATTCC
>CAJCHQ010000409.1 GCA_903970295.1 Bryobacterales bacterium | reverse complement strand
TCTTCCGATCTAATCCATTAGCTCGAATTGCGTTGTATGCAGCTTGTTGCTCCTGCACAATCGAATTGACGTCGGCCCCGCCGTCTCCGCCGGTCGGTTCATTTTGAGTCTGGAACATCACGTTGTTGTTGTTCTTATTGTCAGAAGCCAATTGTCCAAACCAGGCCGGCTCACCGCCATCCTGGGAGACGTTATCTGCGGTGCTCGAGTCTGCCCCATGATTGTCGACGATAACGCCGATGCCCTGGGCGTTGAATGCCTGAATAGCAGCATCTATGTCAGCCACAGATTCGCCGCCCGAGATCGAATTGCCTTGACTAAAAGCACCACCATTGGGGCTAGTGGCAAGGCGCACCACATTTATATTGGGGAAATCTGCCTTGATTGTAGCCGCCGCTTGTTGCGCCCCAACTTGTTCCACGTACTGCCCGGTGACGGCCACGCCGCTCAAGAGGTTGCCATTGTATGTCAGTTGTCCATTGGTTGTCTGAAAGCCACTGCCGTCACCGGCTGCTGGAGTTGCTGCGGTGGAAGCGGGAGAATTGGCAGTCGTGCTAGCCTGAACATTTGCGGGAGCCGTCTGCGCCTGCGGAGCTACTTCCGCAGGTGGGCTCGCTGCTGCAGGCGTTGTTTGTGCCTGGGGGGCGACTTCAGCAGGCACGCTCGCTGCTGCAGGCGTTGTTTGTGCCTGGGGGGCGACTTCCGCAGGCACGCTCGCTGCTGCAGGCGTTGTTTGTGCCTGGGGGGCGATTTCCGCAGGCAAGCTCGCTGTTGCAGATGTATCGTTTGCGGTAATATCGGCAACTGGACCGGAAAGTTGTTGGGTCGTCTGGGGGGCTGATTCCATTTGCGCAAGCGACGCGGCAGTTGACGAGCTCGCACCGGTGGCCCCACCAGCGGTATCACTTACCGTAGGAGAAGCGGGTGACACAGCGGTTTCAGGCGCCTGAGAATTGATACCGAGCAGGCTTTGCAGTTGTGTCACCTCCTGCGAAAGCGCAGCGAGTTGATTCTGGATGCCAGTTTCGAGCTGCTGCAATTCTGCCGGCATATTCTGCTGCCCAACGCCTGACTGTGCATCCATAGTCCCGGATGCTGCGGATGTTTGCCCCGTTAGCCCGCCGTTCTGCATTGCCGAATTTTCAGCGCCTGAATTGCTCAAAGACAAGGGCGGTAAATCGGACGATGATGATGAGTCGTGCCGATGAAAATTCCAACTCATTCCGCCGCTTGAAGGTTCGTAGGCTTCCCTGGCCGCAGCAGTCATCCCGGCGTGGGCAGACCCGCTATCAGAAGAATTTCGATCGAATTTATCCAAACGTTCGTATGCCATTTGCGACCCCTCAGCTTTGACATTCGACATAAGCAATTAGTAAGAAGAGGCAGTAACTTTCTGCCGTCTGCTAACAATCTAAGACTCATTTGTCGAAAAGCTGTGCATTGGATGTGCACATGGCTCGACCGAGCTATTCCACAATCATCGGCAACGAACATGAACCCAGTTTTTGTCTAAACTCGAAGTAGTTTTTCAACTGATCGAGATGACTACGATTGAGTACGAGCAGCGTCGTCAGCAGACTGCTCATGGCGAAAAGAATGCCATAGGGCAACATAAAGGTGATGAAATAGATCGGGTCGAACAGAATCCCCATTGAGGCTAAGCCACCAAATGCCAGTCCGGCAAAAAAAGTGACTACTGTGGCCCAGAACCACTGCTTCGTCCATGATTTGTGAAGAGACACGGCAGTGAGAGCAAGCTGGGTAGCGAGGAATGAAGCAGACAACACAGCAAAGCCTGGCTTCAACGGCAAAGGCATTGGTGAGCCCATGCCACCGCTGATGATGGTGTACCGCACCGGGTGAAGTTGTAGACCCACCCATGAGACGAATGCTATTCCGAACACCCAAATAGCCAGCGCTGTGAAATTCGCTCGCACCTGAGCGCGAAACTTTTTCAAGCCGACAGGGCAATTGTCGGTAATTACGCTTCCATCCGGGCGCCTGTAGAGCCTGATACAAAGTTGCGCTTCTCCTTCCTTCTCGGATATCAGCCTCTCGGCATCGTTCTTACTCATCTCCGAAATATTGTAGACATTCAATTTGCATTGAGAGCAGAAACGCACCCGTTCGTCGCCTTCCATCGCATTCCAGTTAGCGGGGCATGGATAGCTGATCGAGATATCGTCGAGATTAACCACGGTCTATTACTCCCCGGCTTAAGTGAACGCCAGACCACTGTTAATGGACCGAGTCATTCGATCATAGACCGGGGTGAAACGGGCGAACATGGTGTTTGCCCTAGTCAAGGGACAGGACTAAATTACCTTTCTAGTTTTTCTAAGGCTTGGGAATAGCTCGCCAGAACTCAATTCCCATAGTAAGGAAGGCGACTGCAATATATCCGCATTCCATCGAATAATTTAGATCGACCGACAAATTTCGCCCGCCCCCAAATTGTGCCAGCCAGGCGAAGTCTTTTTGCCAGAATCTAACGAACTAAGGCTGTTTGACCATATCTTCGAGAGCATCGAGATTATGGATCGTCACCCGCTTCGACTCGATTTGAATCCATTGACTGGTACGAAAACGATTGAGAATTTGTGTCACCGTCACCCGCGAAGAACCGACCAGGTCAGCAATTTCTTGATGAGTCAGGGGAAATTCAACACGAATGCCATTTGGCGTTACTTTTCCGTGGCTCTCGGCCAAACTGATCAGGAGCCTTGCTACACGACTCGGGACTTGCCTGAAAACGAGATCTTCAATTCGGGCCTGAGCTTGCTTCAATCGAATGCCCAGAATCTGGATTAAGCGCAAACCAAATTCAGGATTTTCACGAATAAATCCGTGAAATGCCTCGCGGCTGATTTGATAGATTCTGGATTCTTCCAGGGTTTCGGCATAGCTATCGTGCTCTCCAGTTTCCCAGGCCGCTTCTCCAATCAGATCGCCCGGACCTAGAAGAGCAAGAATTACGGTCTTGCCTTCGGCCGATAACTTCGTTACTCGGACGCGCCCCTTCTCTATAAAGTAGATAGCGTCTGAGGGTACGCCCGGAGAAAATATGACATGGTGCTTGGCTAGCTCTAGTTCTTCAAGAATGCCTAAGAGGCGCCCCAGTTCTACCGCATTGAACGATTCGAAAATCTCGCTGTGTCTCAAGCTGAACAGCTTTTGAGCTGTTTTCATTAATTGTCCCCCATTGCCCTGGGCCGAAATCGGCGGCCTAGCAAACGCCAAATTTTTTAGCTGCAGAATTGAACTCTTTGCTTAGTAAAGACGTTTATGTAGGTATGAGTACACGCGAGCCTGTTTTTTATAAAGTCCGCAACCTTTTTATACCCGCAGCCCAGGCTTTGAAACCTATTCAGCCGGCCAAAGGTATATGCGATCGCTAGAAAACCGGCACCAGTGTGACTTTTAATTCGCGTCACGCACGCAAAAGCAGCTATAATCACGCTCGGGAATGTGCTCAAAACCTGCACACTATGGACGGGAAATAGCTTAATTCGCCTCTGCTCGCTGGCGTACGGAAATGGGCAAGAGCTTTGCGCCACAGCTTAGCTTAGACACAGGAGAAGAAATATGGCGGTAGTCACTAAAGATAAAAACGGTAGCGAGAAAACGGCAGACAAGACGGTTGAACGAAATATCGAAAAACAATTAGAAAAGCAAGAAAAAAACGGAAAAAACGGCATGCATCATGACGAAAAGAGCAAAGCCGCATCGGCAGAGAGAGTCAAAGCACTGGGTTTAGCTCTCGATTCGATCAAAAAACAATATGGCGATGGCTCGATCATGAAGCTGGGCGAATCACGTCATACAGGCATCGACGTCGTACCGACTGGTGCTCTGTCGCTGGACGTAGCTTTGGGCGTAGGTGGTTTGCCTAGAGGCAGGATTGTCGAAATCTATGGTCCTGAATCATCCGGCAAAACCACATTGGCTCAACATATCGCTGCCGAAGTACAAAAACTGGGTGGAATAGCTGCGATCGTAGACGCCGAGCATGCGATGGATCCTGAATATGCCAGAGCCCTTGGTGTCAATGTCGACGAACTTTTGATCTCGCAGCCAGACACAGGCGAACAAGCTCTCGAAATCACCGAGCAATTGGTTCGTTCAGGTGCAGTCGATCTGGTCATCATCGACTCGGTCGCGGCTCTTGTGCCGAAAGCTGAAATCGAAGGCGAGATGGGCGACAGCTTGCCGGGCTTACAAGCACGCTTGATGAGCCAAGCCCTGAGAAAGTTGACGGCTATCGTCAGCAAAACCAACACAATGGTAATTTTCATCAATCAACTTCGCCAAAAGATTGGTGTCATGTACGGAAATCCTGAAACCACAACTGGTGGCAACGCTTTGAAGTTCTATGCTTCGATTCGTCTGGATATCCGCAAGATCGAAACCTTGAAAAAGGACAGCGTAGAATTTGGCAATCGCGTCAAAGTCAAAGTTGTTAAAAACAAGGTAGCGCCACCCTTCCGCATCGCAGAATTCGACATCATCTACGGTCGCGGCATCAACTCAGCTGGGTGCGTGCTCGATATGGCCGCCGAGATGGAAATCGTCAAGAAATCCGGCACTTGGTTCAGCTATAAAGAGGAACGCATCGGTCAAGGAAGAGACCAGGCAAGACAGCATCTCGAAGCCCATCCAGCATTGCTCGCTGAGATCGAAGGCCGAGTCAAGGCGGAATTGCCGAAGGCCGCCGCTAAGGCAGCCGGTGGTAAAGAAAAAGACAAAGACAAAGAATAGAACCGCAATCTGATTTCGTCCCTGGCGGACTGGCTCCTCAAGGCCACCGCCAGGGACAAGTCAGTAATCCATAATCGGCACGAAAGACAAACGGATGCCAGTCATAACGCAAAAAGAACCAAGTCGTAACGCCAAGAGTTCAGCCGGTCAAAAGCCCATTGCCCAGGGAGCACCAACCTTTCTCGGGAGATGGGCACCTTCTTTGATCAGCCTTTTCGCCGGCAGCGTACTTGGATTGTCAGCCCCGGGTATAGGTTTGTGGTTCACAGCCTGGTTCGGACTGGCGCCTTTGCTTCTATTGATCGGCACCAGTGAGACAGCCTGGGTAGCGGCCTGGCGCGGTTTGCTTTTCGGCGCCGCTTACAATCTCGTCTACGGCAATTGGCTACTCGGTCTCTATCCGCTTGATTGGCTAGGTTTCAACACCTGGCAGGGAATCTCGCTAGCGGGGGCGGCCTGGATCATTCTGGCAATGCATCAGGCGATTTTGATCAGTATCTTCGCCGGCATCTGCCGGTTGATCCCCATGAAAGGAATTATGCTGCCGGAGTACAACAAAAAATCATGGCAGATACCGGCACTGCTGGTAGTGCCACTGCTCTGGCTTCTGTGCGTCAACAAACTCGGCAATGCCCACTATTTTCTGGGTGTTCCATGGACCATGATTGAATACTCTCAATTCAAGCAATTGCAAATTATTCAAATTTGCAGCATAGTCGGCGGTATCGGACTTGCTTACTTGATGGTCATGGTCAACACTTCAATCGCCGTGACGATCTCCAGTTTTTCAAATTTTAAATCAAACGGCTCTTTTACTGCTCCCAGTAAAATGCAAGCGCTGAACCAGCTCCTGGTCATCGGGCTAATCATCACTTGTTCTATTTTCTATGGCTTCTGGCAATGCTTGCGTCCGCATGCTCCTGCCACCACCAATGCATCCGTGTTGCAAGGAAATATCAACATCGACATGCAGAAAACCGTGCATCGTTACACGTTGAACGAATTGCTCACCCACTATACCGGCATGCTGACGCAATCGCCTCCCGGTCTTTGCATTTGGACAGAAAGCTCGGTGCCCACTTACTTGAGCCATGAGCGCTCGACCCTGACATACCTTTCGGCATTGGCAAAGGTCCATCACTTGGACATGGTTGTCGGAGCGATGGATCTAAACCCTCAATCGAAACCGTACAATGCCGCCTACGGTATCACCTCCGGTGGCGGTGTTTTGACCTCCGTCTACCACAAGCGTTACCTGGTTCCGTTTGGCGAATACACGCCGGCGCCGGTAAAAGGCTTCCCAGAATGGATTTTGCGTCTAACCAATACTCCAGCCGGGGGCGGTTTCGAATCAGGCATCGAACCTGTAGTGCTCAATCTCAATTGTGGTAAAGTAGCGCCACTGATCTGTTTCGAAACTCTGTCACCGGAACTAGTCGCCTCGAGCGTGAGAAAAGGAGCGCAGCTCTTAGTCAACGTCAGCGATCTCGCCTGGTTCCACAAATCAATGATCGGAGATCAGATGGTTGCCTTCTCGGTCTTGAGAGCAGTGGAAAGTGGGAAGTATTTTGTTTTTGCGGCAAATACAGGACCTTCAGCGATTATCGATCCGCTTGGCAAAATCACTCAAATCAGCGGTCTATCGAAAGAACGTCTCGTAGTAGGGAGAGTCGGCTTTGTTTCAGAAACAACACCATTTTCCAACTGGTTTATATTCTGAACGATACTCTGAACGACGACTCTTCAATATCATGGCGGCTTATCTGCTCTGCCTAGTTATCGGCGCCACCAACTCAACAGACGCACTCGCATCTCCGGCTCGTCAAAAAGATCCACCGGCTTCTGAAGCTGAAAATGCCGAATTGCCAACCGATAAAAACAAAACGACCGGCAAAACGGAAAACGGTCCAGAGCTCGTGGATGCCGCACACAAGAAAAAATGGGCTCACTCATCCGTTACCTTTGTTGTTTCCGCGCCCCAGGATGTCGTTTGGGATACTCTGGTTGATTTCGAGCACTATCCAAACATTTTCAAACGCATCGAAACTTGCAAGGTGACCAAGCATGAAAATGATATCGTCTACACCGAAAGTTATCTAAAGCCGCAGATGTTTGTCAGTAAACGCTGCAATCACACCTGGATCAACCTGGCTCAGAAACCGCATTCACTGAACTGGAAACTTCTGGACGGCAACTTCAAAGGCGCCGAAGGCAACTGGGACTTCCAAAACCTCGACAAGAACAAAACGCAAGTCACGTACACTTTATTTGCCGATCCTGGTCCGATTATTCCGGCAACTCTCGTGAGTTGGCTACTTCATTCCGTCGTCAAAGATGTGGTCGATTCCGTTCGAACTACGTGCTCCGAAAACTACAAAGCCAAAATCGAGAAGCAGATGAAATAAACCATACATATGTGGAGTTCGGGATACTGGCCAAGACCGAACTCCGCACTAATTTATCTCAACTTTGCTGATCCTTGTTAAAAGCACTGACGCCAGGGGAAAGTCTGAAACATCATCCTGTCGGCGCGGCGAGGGACTTAATGAAAAGTGGCGGTTTTCTAGGAAAGAAGCAGGCGCGGAGCGAACCAGCCAAAACGCATCCGCCCACAGGCTCAGATCTGACCAATCTGCTGGCTAGTGCGCAGAAAAGTCCGGACAAGACTTTCAATTTAGTCTGGCAGTCGCCAAGTGGTGACAACAGCCAATACATTCTCAGCGTTTTGATAGGCGGTGGGGTCCAACGCGGTGACAGACGCGGATGGTCCCAAAGTGCAATGGATAATTCAGGTGTCGGTGAAGCAGAATGGAAATTGCACAGAGAAGTTGAAACCAAGCGAACAGAAATCTTTTCTATGAGATCGAGTGACGCTTTTTTGATCCAAACATTTGTCGAAGATTCGATGGCTCTCGGAACGGGCGCTCCATCTGCCGCCAACGACTGGACACCGGAAGCAGAAATCGTCAAAGCGACGCCGCCCCGGCCAGAGCCGCAATCAAACGCCCCTCAAAATGCTCCGCTTTCTGCTCTCTTAGACTCGCTCGAGCCCCCACACGGCGGCCAAGCACAAGCTTCGCGCCCAGCCCAGAGCCCTGCTCAAGCACCAGCACCGACCGCCACCGGAGTGGCGCCTTATCACGAGGGCAATCTGCGCCGAACGAACATTCGCACGATTATGGAAGCTTTCAATTCTCACAGAACAACTGGCCGCTTGATCTGTGACATCGGCACAGTCACAGCCGAAGTATTTTTCACTGACGGCGAACCTGTACACGCTAAATCGTGTCATTCGATTTACGGAAACAGAGATACCATCGGAGATGTCTCAGTAGTCGACTTGCTAACCTGGAAAGAAGGCGACTTCAAATTCCAGGACGGCTGGCCAGCCGCATCACGGACGGTGACAATGCCGTTGAGCAAATTTCTCTCCGGAGAAGCAGCGACAGCTTTAGCCGACGCAGCTGCGACGGCAGCCGCTGCAACAGCCAGCGCAGCCGCCCAGGCTTCGGCACCACCCGCGCAAGCGCCAGGAACGGCGCCGGCAGCGGCAGCTAGCCAAGGGGCATTCCCGGCCACATCGGGAGCGAGCCCAGCACCGTCCAACAACGCAGCAGCCGGTCAAGATGATTTCTCCAAAGTCGATGCACTGATTGGCGAGACATATTCATCGCTGACTGAAAAATCAGGACTCTTAAAATACGGCATGTTCCTGATGTTAGTGCGCTGCGAATTCGTTCGCTTTGAAGGGGGACAAAATCCCTTCTGCGTAGCATCAATTGGCCTCGAGCTGCCCAATCATCAGCCGCTCACCGACCCAGTTTTAGGCAAACTCGGAGAATGCTTCGACTCCGTTTGCGAACCATTAGACATCCTCGCGTACGCCGGTAATGGCCGCCTATACGCAATGTTTCCCCAATCGACTCACGTCGCAGCCAGCGGTTCGCTCACCAATTTCTTGAGAAAACTCGCGGCGACTCAACTAGACAATACTCTCAATGGCAGTCAAGTAAAAGTGTCAATTGGACTGGCCCAGGTACCAAACGACGGATTCGACTTTTTGCCGATCTTCGAACACGCGGGCAAACTAAGGCGAGCAGCCACTCCTGAGCGCTCCTTAATGATGTCTCCAAGCTAGTCGCAAATATGCCAGGCGCCGGTACATTGTTCATCGACGCGAAGAACTGGCGCTGGATAATCGTCATTTTCATCTTTTGTCTCGCCCTTCTTATCTGCCCCCTCACGGCTCAATCTGCCGATGAACCCGCTCTGCTAGAGCAACTCAGTCGAGCTGAAAAGCTTGTGTTCGGACAAGCTAATGCTGAAGGTGGACTGGAAGACAGACTCTCATCTATAGAAATAAAATTATTCGGCGAAAAAAGCGAAGGTGGTATCGTGCCACGAATGGAGCGAGTGAAGAACGCCCTGACCGAGCATCGCGATTCAACGACGACGCTCAAGTCAGCCGTCTCCAAGACTGATCTCCTGCAACCACAAAATAGGGACTTCACCCATTTAGATAAAGCCTTGCCCGCAAGAATTCTCGAACAGTCCGACCAGCTGCTCGCCAACGGACAAACCGAGGAAGCAAAACATTTGCTGGACCAATTAGTAAGTCAGGATTACCTCAACGCGCGTGCTTATTACGCACTCGGCAACATCTCTTTTAAGAATGGCGATTTTGCAAATGCGCTCAAGAACTTTTTCTTTGCTCACTTCATACAACCATCCGATCCGCAATATAAAATCGCCACATCGGAGTGCGAACAGTTGATCAATGAAAAGCTCAACCCTCACTACCATAACTATCATTTGTATCCCGATAAGGGAGATGTCCATGCAATCGTCAATCAAGGCGTGCGCTTCTTTGCGCTGGGTAAGGCTGCTGAAGCCAAAGACTGCTTCGAGCAAGCTCTTCGCTTTCAATCGCACAACGCAGACGCTTGCTACAACCTGGGAGCAATGGCTGAATTCGCCGGAGATCTGCCTCGCGCAATGATTTTCTATGAACATGCCCAATACTATGCCGGCACGCAAATCAACGACGGGTTTTCACCCTTTGCAAAGAAAGCGGTGGACAGCCTCTTCGGTGGTCTTGTACACACCAGCTCCGGGCCATGTCTGGAAGAGCTCCAGGCCACTTTTGCGGATGCCAATCGAGCCATCGCCGAACTCAAGGTTCGCATAGCGAAGAGCGGCAACAATGCGCCATTGGTTTTTGTTACTGAAGCTCAAATTCCTGTTTGTCCGGTTTGCCGCATAAGCCGCCAGACAAAGATGTATCCGGACTAGGTTAGAGAATTCCACCCAATAGATGCAAGATTTTGCCAGGCGCATGCATGATAGAGTGCCCGGACGAGGATTGGCTCTCACCGTTTGCCGTAGTCGAATCGAGAGTGCACAGGAGTGGTGACACTCCGGTCAAGCCGATGCGCTGAGCAGCCGCTCGCGAAAGATCCAAATCGCGACCGGCGACAAACGGCCCGCGATCGTTAATTGTCACCGTGCATGATTTACCTGTGGCAGGATTTTGCACGGTCAACCGCGAACCGAGAGGTAACGTACGGCTGGCGGCGGTCAGTTTATTCTGGTCAAAAGTTTCACCAGATGCGGTGCGCCTCCCCTGAAACTTGCCCCCATACCAGGATGTATTGGCGGTGAATTGTCGACCCGGTTTGACCG
>CAJCHQ010000408.1 GCA_903970295.1 Bryobacterales bacterium | reverse complement strand
GGTCAATGAATGTGCAACTCGTTGCTCGATGTCAATGCACCAGGGATCAGGTTGCCAGAGAGGTCCACCCGAGTCTTGAGCAACGGCTCCGGGAGCCAACAAAATCGATGAAATAACACAAATTTGGAGTAACGTCTGTCTCATCATCACCACTAGTCAGTTTTCGCGACCGTATCAGTGGCAGCACGCCAGGTTGCTATTACCGAGACGATTCGTAAAACGGCCACGTCCCAGACCTTTACGGTACAAGCCAACTTCTGGATTGAAGGGATACACATTGGATGGTTTGTTTGAAAACGTGATTGCGATACCCTTTTGATAGGGCAAGTCATTCGGAGCTAGCTTGAATGGGGCGCAGGCACGGATGATGTTGAAAGCTGCTCGATCAATACTTTCAGAACCGGAAGTTTCATCAAGCTTCAGGTCTACAAGATCCCCATTTTTGGTTAGTTTAAAGCTGCATGAAACGTAAGTAGAACCAATCTCTCGTACCAGTTTTCGAAATTCAGTTTTGCCTTGAATATTTTGCCTGATTGTCTCGAACCAGGGGCTAAGCTTAGATTCGGCCTCTGCCTCTTTTGGATTCCATACATTAATGGGCATCGCATCCGCGCGCACAACAGTTGAAACAAACAGAAATGCAGCCAGAACGATGGTGCTTATTTGTTTCATTGTCGATCTCGTTAAATCAGTGCGAAGTTCACGGTGCAACTATAGTCTGGAATGGAATTTCAGGCAATGTGTGGAGTTCAGAACAATTAGGAGAAATCCCATTTTTCTGCAAAATCGTTTGAGGGCATCACAAGTATAAAGCTTACGGGCGCGCGATCTCGATGATGAAAGAGTCCGGCAAATGCGAGAACGAGCTGGAACACTCCCAAGTAAAGTATTTAAATAATCGGCTTGAGTCTGACCACGGGAAGTTAAAGCTTCTGCTAAATCAAGATCAGATTTTCCGTTTAGCAAAGTATTGCTCAAAATGGATCGATCTGACTGGCTCGATAAGCTTCATAAGCTGACGAACTTGGATCAAGCGAAACTGCCTGTACTGCTCGATTTGATCTTATACAACAAAGCGGAAGCCGAGGATACCAATCGCGCTCAATCCGCATCCTCCTCGAGCATTAATAAAGCGCTATACAAAGATGTTCTATTGCTTCCCTTGATAATCTCACGAGACTGGATGCTTAACGGCATCAGATGGGATGACGATGTTCCGGTTATAAGTGAAGCATTGTTTGATTTCGTGCTTGACTCTGCGCCGGCAGAAGATCATTCCGTTTAGCGAAAGTGGATGACAAAAAAGATCTTTTAACTTCTACTTTCTTTCCTTCGACTTAAAGTTTTTCGGCTAATAACAACAGTCGATCTGAACCTAGCTCGAACGGGTCACAATCTGTCGAACTGAATAGTTCTAGGATTTTAAAATTAGCCTGTTCCAGCATAAAGCGGACTTCACTGATAGTGAATATCCAGTGGACAGCCTGACGAAGCTCCTCTCTGCCATTGCGAATGAAAGTGTAATCTGTTTTGACAAGCCCATTCAGACAATCATATTTGTTTTCTATGAGCATAAACATGTCATCTACTCGAATCCATTCTCGTTCGCCACCATTGACTAGAAAGCATTCGGCAGCCATAGCGCTATCGATAACAAACCTTGCACCGACGTTAAGATGACCGCTTAAAGACTTCAGAAATTTGGTGGTGCCTTGGCGATCAAAATAGCCGAAGCTGTTGCCCATACAAAAGGCACCATCAGCTTTTTCACCTGCAGACATGGCTCGCATATCGCCCTGAATAATTTTTACACGAGCCTTATCTAGCTTGGCGTGTGTCGCTGCTTCCTGCGCCTCCTGGACAAATTCTTTGCAGTAATCTAGCCCCGTGATTTTAAAACCGGCCGCAGCCATTGGCACACTGAGCCGCCCATTACCACAAGGAACATCGAGCAAGTGTGCTCCCTTGTTAGCTTCTAAAACATCCGTCAAGAATCTGCACTCTTGCTCTGTTTCTTCTGCTGATTTCGCTTTCCGCCATAATTCAAGC
>CAJCHQ010000407.1 GCA_903970295.1 Bryobacterales bacterium | reverse complement strand
AGAGTGTGCAAACTCAACAGCGTTTTCCAGTGTTCCGGCCCGTGCATGTCCTGCAGTGCTTCCGACGTGTCGCGCTCCAGGTCTGCAGCTTCCTGACGCTGACCGGCGTTGGCGAGCACGGAACTTGGATGGCCGGCGCTCCTCATAGTTGTATCAGTGTCAGACCGTGCTCGCCGCGCCGTGTATGCGACGCGAGCGGCCTGCACAGCGAGCCTCGGCTGGCCCCAAGACCGCAACGCGCTGGCGAGGCGGTCGACGCCGTCCCTGTGTTCGGCTGCCATTGCTGAATCGCCTGTCAGCGAAGACGCCATGGCTAACCCGAAACTTTTAGTCAGCAATGTGTTTTTACGGACGCCTTGTTTCTTCCACTTCGGCTTTTTCCCCTCGCGCAGCAAAATGAGATCGGCTGTTAGCTCTGCCACAGTCTGGTATCGATCGGCAGGGTTCTTCTCCAGACACCTGAGTACGATTGCTTCCAGTTCAGCGGGAATTTCGTGTCCACTGAGGGGGCGTCTGATTGCTGGTGCCTGCTCGTTAAGATGTTTGAAAATGATTTTGATCGGATTTGGTGCCGAAAACGGTGGCTTGCCGCTCAGTGCTTCGTACATCAAACACCCAAGCGAATAGATATCCGAGCGTACATCGAGCAGCTCACCCAGGCACTGCTCGGGGCTCATGTAGAGCGGACTGCCAAGTAACTCGCCCGTCTGTGTCAAAGCCGGGTTTTGCATGTCTGCCGCCGGCAGAATTTTGGCAATGCCGAAATCGACAAGTTTGACAAAGTCTGAACCATTCTCGCTTTGTGCAATCAGAACGTTACTCGGCTTGAGATCGCGATGCAGCAAACCTTTTGAGTGGGCATGATTGACGGCGTCACCGGTCTGAATAAAAATTTCAAGAGCGCGCGGCACGGGTAAATAATTGAGCCGCGTGATCAATGATGCAAGACTGTCTCCCTCAACGTAATCCATGACCAGGAACGGTTCACCGTGGGCTTGATCCATGACGCCATGCTGATAAACGGCAACTAGATTTGGATGCGTCAACTGACTGACCGATACCGCTTCCTGTTCGAAGCGCTTGACGGCACCGCTTTCGGTAGCAAATTCGGTGCGCAAAACTTTGATGGCGAACAATGCATTGAGCTGACGCTCTCGTACTTTGTAGACTGCCCCCATTCCGCCCTGCCCGAGCAAACCCAAAACCTCATATTGGTCACCGAACTGTTTCGCAATTCTCTCTTCCAGTCCTCCTGGCATCGGCTTAAGGCCATGCTCTGACTGTTTGAGGGCAAGACTGCAGGTGTGTTTTTCGCGGCGAAAGATCCAAGCCGTCATTGAACCGCGCCGGGAATGACCAGCGCAAGCCGCGCACGAAGTATCGCTTTTTACAAGCGCAGGCAATTGCGCATCGCTGCTCGGCGCTTGCACAAGCACGCTTTCAAGTTCGTCTTTGACCGTTGGCTTTTTGTCTTCCACGGCTCAGCCTTGTTGGTGCCCAGAGCATTAGTATGCCCGCAATGGGCTTGTCTGAAACTGGTTGCTGGACAACCAATTTAGGCGTCAATGGGGCTTCCGACTGCTGCGGTCAATCGCTGGTCCGGCCTTGAAATAATGGGCTTGGCGCGCGAGCAAAGGTGATCGGTGAGGAATAAGCGAATCAATCGAAACAGTCGGTCGGTTCTGAGTTTGACCATCATCGTTGTAGCGATGCTTTTCGGAACGGCTACTGTCGAGATTTTGCACGACAAAATAAAATGGATTAGAGATTGCTCACGAAGCGCGAACAAACCAGAACAATTCACCTGCATAGTCTACTGGCTCTTATATAATGACAATTCCGAAACTGTTGCTGTGCTTAGCGTCGCAGCATTTGCCAGCAATTCCTGCAAAGGGTCTCAGTGAACACGCACACGCGCAAAATTCGACCAGCGCCCCTCCGGCAGAAACTGGAGTTTCCCGGTCGGCAGACAGGGTTTGATGTCACGCACATAATGGCTATCGTGATTGTAGTTCTCCTTGGCGTGATCTGTTTTCTCTTCATTCGCGATCAGCTCCATCTCGGCTCAGAGCTTTTGCCGACCCTGCAATCTGCAGGTCGAGGCGCGCTGATCTATGACCGTCACGATAATTATGTGTGCACCGTCCACGCCGATCGAGATCGGCAAACCGTCGCCTTGAACGCAATTTCGAACAATATGCGCATGGCGGTACTGGCTGCCGAGGATCATCGCTTTTACGAACATCACGGTATAGACCTCGTCGGTTTGGCGCGTGCTTTTAACAAGAATCAAAAAGTCGGTCGCATTGTCGAGGGCGGTTCGACCATCACACAGCAACTAGTGCGTGGTCTGTATCTAGACAAAAACGATCGCTCGTATGGGCGAAAAATCAAAGAAGTGATTTTGGCTGCCGAGACTGAGATCTGCTGCTCTAAAGCAAAAATTCTGGAGACTTATTTGAACGAGATCTATTTCGGCGATGGCAGCTATGGCATCGAGCGTGCAGCCAATAATTATTTCAACAAGCACGCGTCTCAACTCAGCATCGCGGAATCAGCATTTCTCGCCGGGTTGATCAAATCGCCGTCAGTCCTGGGCGATCCTGAAAAACGAGCGCTGGCGACCTCTCGGCAGCATGATGTTCTCGACAAAATGGTTGAATACGGATTTATTTCGCAGTCGCAAGCGGCGTCCGCCAAAGCGCAAAAATTGGTTTTCCAGCGGGGCGAAAATCCGATTAAGTACCCCTATTACATTGCCTGCACCGTGCAGGAGCTGCACAAAGTGCTGGGCGACAATATGTGGTCGCAAAGCATCAAGGTATACACAAATCTCGATCCTGACGCCCAAAAAGCTGCGGTGGATGTTTTGAACAAAGGCATCAAATCTGCACCGAAAGGTGTAAATCAAGGCGCGCTGGTGACTATTTCTGTCGATGATGGTGCGGTTCTGGCCATGGTTGGAGGGGTCGGTAACTATCAAGATAACCAATGGAATCGCGCTGTCTATCCTCATACTGCGGGCTCGGCATTCAAGCCTTTTGTCTACCTCACCGGTCTGATCAAGGGCGTGCTGCAGCCGGACACTTTAATCAACGACACACCTCTTTCCCTGAAAGATTCATGCGGCAATGATTGGATGCCCAAAAATTTTGATGGAAAGTTCAAGGGTTGGTTGACAGTTCGCGATGCCCTCGCCTATTCGAGAAATGTCTGCGCCGTCCGAGTAGCGCTGGCTACAGGATTGATGCCAATCATAGAAACGGCTCAGGCTGCCGGAATAAGGGCGCAGATGGATCCTTATCCATCG
>CAJCHQ010000406.1 GCA_903970295.1 Bryobacterales bacterium | reverse complement strand
CGCCACTACAACGGTCTGCCGATCGACGCGCAATTTATCACTGATGCAATCATGGAGCAGGAGAGGTAAACAAAAAATGGTACAAACTCCAACAGATTCGAAATCTCCCAATCCTGCCGGAAACACTAATCGAGTCGGATTGACTCTCAGTGAATACAAAGGCGCCCCATCGACTTTGTGCGATGGCTGCGGGCACGACGCGATCACCAGTCAAATCATCAAAGCATTTTTTGAACTGGGGATAGCCCCCCATCAAGTAGCTAAGCTTTCGGGCATCGGCTGCTCGAGCAAAACGCCGGCGTATTTCCTCAATCGCTCGCATGGTTTCAATTCGGTTCATGGACGCATGCCTTCGGTGGCAACCGGCGCCAACATGGCCAACACCAGCTTGAACATCATTGGTGTCAGCGGCGACGGCGACACAGCCAGTATCGGGCTTGGCCAATTTTGCCATCTGGTCAGACGCAATGTGCCGATGATTTATATCATCGAAAACAATGGCGTCTACGGTCTCACCAAAGGGCAATTCTCAGCCACAGCTGATGTCGGCTCGAAATTGAAGACCGGCGTCTTGAACGAATTTACTCCGATCGATCTTTGCGGTCTGGCGATCGAGCTGGGCTGCGGCTTCGTCGGTCGTTCGTTCGCTGGCGATCCCAAGCAATTGGTATCGTTGATCAAAGCTGCCGCTTCGCATAAAGGTACAGCCGTTCTTGATGTAATCAGTCCTTGCGTGACATTCAACAATCACGAGGGTTCGACCAAGAGCTATAAATACGCCAAAGAAATGGAAACACCGCTGCACGAATTGGGTTTCATACCTTTCTTCGAACAGATCACGGTCGATTACGATCCAGGCACCGTACAAGATGTCGAATTGCATGATGGGTCGCACTTGCGCTTGAAAAAGCTCCATCGCGATTACAATTTCCGCGACCGCATGACGGCCGTGCAAACGATAAACGAGGCGGCTGTGCAACAGCAGTTCTTGACCGGACTTTTGTTCATCGACGAGCAAAAACCAGACTTCGTCAACATGATGCATGTCATCGACGAACCGCTGGTAAGTTTGCAACAAGACAGACTGCGTCCGTCGAAAGAGGCGCTGGACAAAATTATGGCTGAATTCATGTAGCCTATGGACTGGGCAGTAGCCGCCAGCTGGGCGCAAGCGATCGCAAATACAGTTGTGCTGTTCATGATTTACTTGCAGATGAAGCAAGTCAATCAACAAATGGCGCAAAACGATCAGCAGGAGCGTTGGCACCACTCGTGGGAATTCATCAAATTCTATCGAGAAGAAGTGCGCGAAAGTGACAGGAGACTCGAAGGCTACCTACCCAGCGATTTCGATCCGACGACCGAACCGATTGATTCAGAGGCCTTCAAGACATTTGTCAATTACTTCTATCAGCCCCGAATCCACTTGTTTGTATTGCTAAATCAATTGATTCACTATCAGGAAGTGGACGAACGGATGCTTTTCGGTTATCTTGCTGAAGAGTTCAACACATTCGTCGAAATCGGGGTAGCCAGTTCAAGCTTAGCCGACTTCCGCAAAGTCTTCGGCACAAGAATGGACATCTTGTTGACGCTTTGGGGCTCGCTGATCAAATCGAAGCATTTGCTTTACGGTGCACCTCAACCGGCTGCCACATAACTCTCAATCAGATGGTTTTCCATGCTCAACACAACCGCCCCCGAGTTCTCACTTGAATCTTCTACCGGACACAGTGTCACGCTCGCTGACTTACCGGGCATGTTTGTGATCTTGATTTTTTATCCAGCCAACGACACACCCACGTGCAATCGGCAACTTGATGAATTTAGCATCAGCGCCGAAAAACTTTTAGAATTCAATGTTCGGGTATTTGGTGTGAACACAGCTTCGGCCGAAAAGGCAAAAGAATTTTGCCTGCGCCGGCGCCTTGAGTTTCCCATTCTCAGTGATCCCGGCGGTCGTGTCGCCCGCAAATACGGCGCTCAAATGTCATGGCTCGCGTGGAACAAGCGCACAGTTGTCGTCATCGATCCCGCCGGCAAAATAATTTTTTACGAACGCGGTACTCCCTCTCCAGAGCACATTTTGCAAGCAATCGAAATCGGCACAGAGATGAGTAAAGTCGCGCATTGATTGGGTTTGAATGCATGCGTTTGCGTGCATGCGTCTGCGTGCATGCGTCTGCGTGCGTGCGTCTGCGTGCATGCTGCCTGCGCGTGCATGCGTCTGCGTGCATGCGTCTGCGTGCATGCTGCCTGCGCGTGCGAAATTTCTTTGTTTTTCGTACAGTCGATGGTGAGGTGAGTACGACCCTCAAATTCAGAAGCTTAACCGATATCGGTTGAGCCTCAAAAAATCGACTGCAATGTTTTTTCAGCCGTGCGAAAAACGCCCAAGTTTCAGATCTGATTGGCAGTGACACCTTGGCAGATTTTCCAAATCATCACTTTTGATGTGCTGCTTCAGCCGCTAAAATGGCGGCTTTAGCTTTCAGCTCGGCGTCAGCGAACTCCTGATCGAGGCGCATTGACACAGCTTCTGTTTTCGGATCGAGCACAACCGGTCGCCCGGTCGCCCTGGCAACAGCCTCTTGTAGATGCGCCAAGCGCATAGCCTCAATTGCCCTTTGGGCTGGCGTTTCCAGATCGGAATTGGATTCAGAGCTGCGACTTGCATTGATTTGATCCGGAATAGCATTATTCTGATGCATAATTGGACTGGCATCGAATGTTTGGGGACTACCGGCGATTGATTCGGTTCTGGAGCCCGCCACCAATGCCACTGCTGGTGCCGGCGATGGTGATGGTGAGGTTGCTTCAACTGCTAACACGGTTGGCCGCACAGATTGGCCGTATGAAGCCACCGAATATGGTGCCACTCGATACGGTGTCGTTGGATATGATGCCGCAGGATAGAGTTGATCAGAATATGGCGAACCCACGTATCGTGGGTCTCGATTCGCTTCTATAGCTAGCGCACCGACTCGAATTCCCAGTTGCATGGGAGCAACGACTTCTGCCCCGAAAATGCTCCCAGTTTCCGCAACACGTAGACCCATCCTCTCACCGATTGGGGCGCCGATTGGACCGTTAATTGGACCTGCAAACGGTGCGCCGAGGCGTCCGCCGCCGAGTCGAGCGGCAATACTTACCGAATTCGTAATTGAAGAAGTGCTCGCCACCTCGGTGACTCCGGACACTCGACCTAAATTGGCAGCTACCTGAATGACGCTGCCTCTGCCTCGGAGCAATTCGATGGCGGATAGAGCTCTTTCTCCACCTAAGTTGGGTCTTACTGCTGTTTCGAGACCAACGCCCACTGAGCCAGTGTTACCGTGTTCAAGCGCGGTTCCGATAACAGCCATCGCCACTTTCGTTTTCAATCCGCCTGGCGTCAAATCAATTCCTGTTCGGCTCTTAACGACTGACCCCGCAGCGTTCCATATGAGTTGATGGGGCATGACTTCGGTTGTGCCCACGACATCCAGAGCAACGCGCCCGGCAGTTCTTCCGTTCAGTCCGTCGGTTTTGATCGCCGTTGCGGCCTTGGGTAAATCCCTGGCGCTGCATACTACATCGTTTTTTGTTTTCTTCAAAAACGTACCAGTGCCCGACATCGTTCGCTGAAAAAGGTTGGGTTTGTCCTCCTCACCTTGATTCACCGTGTGCCCAGGAATACGAGCTGCTGCGTCGCAGCTACTCAGGCTTTTCAACCCTTTCTTGAGCCCGCTGGACGGTGACGGAACGTCCGATTCAGTAGTAATTTCCTGACCCATGTATCCACCCTCTAAAAAGTAGAAAAGCTACAACGGCGATAGCAGCCGAGCTTCACTCGAGATTGGAGCTTCTGTACGCAGAGGGAACGACTGAATTGCTCAAATCTTTTCGATCTCGAATCAGTTTACTAACGGATTCCAGTTTCCACTATCGTAGGAATACGAGGTAAATCCTTAGATTCTGCCTTTTTGCTTATCTGAGACACTCAAGTGTCTTTTTGCCTGGTCGTAAAAAATAAAGCGAGCAGAAAAATCATGAAGACGATGATCATTGCCGTATTCGCTAGAAACCATAGCCAGGCTTTAATTGGCGACCAGATGAAAGCGCTCAACAACGACAGAGAAAAGGGAATAATCAAGAAACAAACGGGGCCGCCGACTATTGCTGATATCCAAAGCCACTTCATCAGCAATTCGGTATCTGTAGTTGCGTTCAGTTGCTCCAGCTTGACTGGATCGCCTTTGGCTCGGCGGAGTTCCAACTGTCGCAAACAGTCGGCGCAGAATATTTGATATTCAACCAGTGAGTTGACTGGTGGCATAATGATGCTCCCAATTTTGATCCAAGTATACTCAAACTAGACCAAAAGCAAACGGCGGCTCCACAAGAAAAGATTGTCTAAGCCAATCACCATTAATAACGCCGACGCGGGCGCAGCCCCAAGGGCTTACAGCAATAAGCTGAGCTCATTCCTGTGGCTAATGGTTTCTGTCGGACTGGCGGTGAGAGTGATTAATATACTCATGCTTTCACCGTTGAACCCAACCGCCACCGACGCCCAACGACATGTCCATGATGCTCTCATCTTGAACCATATCGAGCCTATCGCGGCTCTGGATCTTCCTCTATATCAAATTTGGCTGCACGCGATTCTCAGCCATGATCAATTGGCTGTAGCGCTGCAAATTTTAGTGAGCCTGATCACACCACTCATCTGGTGGCTATGGATGAGACTATGTCTGCCTCGCGGTCCCTGGGCCCTGGCAGGGTTTGCCCTGATTGCGCTGCTGCCTTCGTGGTCAGCCATTTTTAGTTTCTTCATGCCCGAAACACTGCTCCTGCCGTTGTTAGGTCTTGCGCTTTGCAGCAGCTGGCTGGCTGATAAATATAAAATAGTGACCCTATATGCGGTATCGGGACTGATCTGGGGCTTGACGATCACGACCAAACCTACAGTTGCAGCTTGTTTCTTGATCGTTATTATCTGGCAAAGCCGCCGTCTGCTTGAGGGCAAGGGAAGACTTGCTGTTATTAGCGTTGCGGTCCTGCAAATAACGATCACATCTGCGATTTACGCTGTCGTTCCCTGGCGAAATCATGAAAGCTTTCAAACTTGGATCATCACCCCGGCATTTTTGCCATACAACCAAATCTATTATTTAAGCGGTAAACGTTCACTGCATGCAAAAGCGCTCTTCCATGGATCTGAGGGCAATGAGCAATACGCAGAATTCAAGATTTTGGCGCCGACACTGACGAAAGATAGCCGTCCTTTGTCACCGATTAGCGATTGGCAAAGTAAACGGGAAGGAGAGCTCTACGCCGAAATCGATTATCGAAGTGGCGGCAAATTTCCGGAAATCGACTGCCCGTTACCGAAACGCTTGCAATTAACTGCAGAGAATTGGCTGTTCTTTTTCTTATCCGATTCCTGGCCCGATGACGTGATGACCAATTATGTCTGCGTGCTCGAACACTGGATGCGTTGGCTCTGGTTGCCTCTGGCGCTATCACTTATTATCGGAGCCGTTCGTTACCGCATCGCGACCACACCGGTTATATTGGTTTTGGCGACAACCGCAGTTTTTATGGTCCAGCAAAGTTGGATTCTCGAGGGTCGCTATCGCAAACCCTGGGAAGGTTTGCTCATCGTTGCCTGTCTTGACCTTCTAGCCAGACGTAACCGCCAGGTGTGAGGCACTGAACAGAGAATTCCTAACCTAGCTCATGTCCAGAAGGGCATGAAAGCTCAATCTCCAAAATTGCTGTTGTGCCTTCTCCGGTTTTCGACTCAATATTGAATTTGGCTGGATAAAAACAGCGTATCAGTTCGGCGCGCTCATGCATGGACCGTAAGCCAAAGCCATGCGAGGGCTTGACTGGCGCTCGATCCGAAAAGCCCTGCCCGTTATCGACGAGCGAGAAGGTGATTTTCTCTGCACTGACCTTGATTGAGAATATTACCTTGCTTGCCCGAGCATATTTGTTGATGTTGTTTATGCACTCTTGAAAAATCCGATAAACATTGAGCTCCACCATCTCGGGCAGGCTGGGAAAATTTTCCGGACATTCAAAAGTGCAATTCGAACCTGCTCTTTCATGCAGTTTTTGTAGCAAACTTTCCAGACTCACTCGCAATCCCCATTCCTGCAAAGTCTTGGGGGTGCATTCGTTGACTATGTCACGCAGCTGTTTTGTGATATCGTCCACGATATCAGCTAATTCTTGCTTACCCAATTCTCGGTCGCCGGAGAGATAGCGCTGCAACATCATCAGATCTGCTAAAACGCTGTCGTGGAGTTCTCTGGCAATTTCATTCTTGGTTGCTTCCTGTTCATTGACCAACTTAAACAGCAAATTCTGATTAGCCAGCAACAGTCCATCCATCTGGTTATTGTGTTTAATATGGATCTTAGCGAGTGTAGTATCTTCGTGCTTTTCTGCGACGGGCTCGTTTACTTCATCGACGATATCGGCCAAACATTGGCGGAGTAACTTTTTCGCACCTTCGGGGTCGATGCGTACGCCGTCGCGCAGCCAGATGTAACCCGATTCTGTCAATCGCAACACCAATTTAGCCGCGAGGCGCGAGCCAAATTCAGAGATCGAGAGAAATACAACTGAACGATTAGGAACAATGAAAAACTCAATATAGTGCGGTGCAGCACGGACGGAAAGGCTCTTGCTCTGGGCAGTCGCACGAAATCGATAGTAAGAGCGCGCAGGGAAATCCGATATCGCGGGCGATATCGAGCTCAAAAACTGATTGGGCTCGGAAACTTCCCTGGGCGCAGTCAGTTTGATGGTGGCAATGCGCTGGTCTTGTCGTTCAGTGATGATCTCTTTGGCCACATCATAGAGCGCGTTGCATAAATCAATCGAATGTTGATGGACATCCTCTGTGATGCTCTGATAGTCCAGACTCCGCTCGATGTGACTATCGCCGCTGAGAGGCAGTTGACCAGACACAACTGCTCCAGATTTTACTGGAGCAAAAAAATTCTGGAGAAAGCTCGATGGTCCTGCCAAAATTTTTCGGCCTTCGCCGAGCAATCTGCTAATACTTGACTCCGAGTGTTCCATAGCCGTTTCGCACCGCCCATGCAATTAGTTTTTCACGAGAGTCTAATCCGAGCTTAAGAAGTAGCATATCGCATTGTTTCCGAACCGTCGAAGCGGCTGTCAATCTGGCATCGGCAATCTCTTGATAGCGCAGACCGTTGGCCAACATGGAAAGTATTTCTTCTTCTGCTTTGGTCACCCTGGAAGAGTCGACACCGAGCTGCTCAGACATTATGCCCTTCTCTCCGGCGTGCACCCGTCTGATTGTGGAAGCTAGGGTGCTCACTCTCTCACTCTTCAAAAGATAAGCCGCCACGCCCATTCCTAGACATGATTGGACCAGGGCTAGGCGATTCTCGGCGGAGAAGACAATCAACTTCGCATTCGAAGAAGCGGCAAATGCCTCGACCATAGCCTTCGGGCTAAGAGCACCAGGCAAGTGCAGATCAAGCACAATCACGTCCGCCCCAAGCTCTTTAGCCAACACAAGCCCCTCTGAGCTATTTTCGGAGGTGCCTACAACTTCCAAATCTTCTTCGCGGCTCAAACCAATCGAGACCCCTTCTAAGGTGGCGTGGTGGTCTTCGACTATGAGAACCCTGATTTTAGCCATACGGTTTGCCAATCACCAGTTTTTACTCTGTACAACAATTGTAGACGTTTCTCGATTGTAGATTGTTATGCCAGGCACGGTTGTCAATAGTTTGATAGGATGCAAGACGGGCACAATGAGATTGTAAGGCGCATTCAACCATTATCACTTCAGGAGTCCCGCCTGGTGAGACCTTCGCGCATATTGAAGATCTATTATGCCGTCACTTTGGCGGTCGGCATCATGTTGACCGTCCCCCTCGCCCACTGGGTCCAAATTCAGGAAGTGGGAGTGCGAGGCGGAATAATTATGACGCTGTGTTGGAACGTGCTGTTCGTCATGCTGCTACCCATGGTTTTGGACTGGGGCGAGCGTCATTATTTCAAAGCTCGCTTCATGCAGATTGAAGAAATTGCGTCAAGCAATCCCGAATTGGCTGCCGTCATCAAAGAACAATGCCAGAAATTGCACATTCCCGGATGCCGTTTTGCAGTAGTCAGCTCAACCAACTCTGAACTCTTCAGCTACGGCGTTTGGGGACGCAATCCCCGGCTTGTCGTCTCAGAATCGCTTCTGAGCGTGGAAGAGAAGAGCAAAATTATTCCCAGCATTGAAGCCGAGTTAAATCGTTTCAGTCGGACGGAACCCACACTGGTATACATCGGATTTGCACTACTGCAGCTCCTCGTTCTTTTCATACTGCTGCACGTGCATTAAGTAGAACCCGAGCTGATTCAGTATGAGCATGCCTGACGTTTTATTGCAGCTGGTCATCAGCTCTAGTGATCGCAGCTGTAAGGTTAGCTGGTTGATTCAGCTGGTTTAGCTGTAGTAGCAGAATTATTAGCAGCCCAGATTTTCAGCTCAGATGGAGATTCATAAGCTAACAGGTCTTTGTATGTGACCCGGTCAGATTCACGGCAGGCGCGCAACAATGAACCTGGTAGCCATCTGTCTCTGTCGACATGACACCAATATTCTGCAAGATAATACTGAAGATATTTGTGACTGATACCGTGAAATTTCGACTTAATAAAGTCCAGCGCGGCTGAAATCAGGGTCTGCAAATTGGCACCGGCGCCCAAAGCACAGGTCGTCACAGCTTTCAATTTTTTCTGCAGCACCCCTGTGTATCTATTTTTACCGACGTTAATAGCAAGGCCTTTCAGTTCGAGCATTGTCATAACGGAAAGACATTGATCGATCGGCAATTTTGCTCGCTGAATCAGACTATCGATACTCAGTGGCTCGGCCGACAAAACACCCAATATTTCATTTTCAGCCTCTGATGTTTCTTCGCCAGGAAATAAACTGGTCAAATCATTTTCCAAATTGTGGGCAAGATTTTTCTTGATATTGCAATGAGAATCGGTAGACGGAAGAAAGTTATCGAGTCCGGTCGATTTCTTGTGCAATTCTCTAGATTCAGGTGGAATAAGGGCTTCCTCAGCAGGTGATTGTCCGGCAAACGTCTGACGGCTTCGTCGACAAACAGCCTTTCGAAAATCAACTGAAGGAGCGCTAACAAAATTCTCGTGCATTTGACTGTGAATAACCACCGCCAGTTTTTTGTGTATTGCTAGAGCTGAAGAATAGGAAATGTCACCAACTAGCCGCTGAAACTTAGAAGCACTAACGCTTATTCCATGCTCTCTGAGCCAGATTCCACCTAGCCAGGCACGATGATGTTTGCTGCGTTCGAAAAAAGTATTGGCCGTTAGCCACATCTTTTTTCGGCAGCGATTGCATTTGATCACTCTCCCACCTGATAGCCATTCAACATCATCTGATTCGCAAAACGAGCACTCGATTGCCTGATCTCCGTAGGAACCCTTGATCAATGCCAGCGTACACTCGTGCGAAGTGGGATACTTTTGCATAAACTCCGCCCAAACCGAATCGAGATTTGATTCCCCCAAAAATGGAGCACCATACCGTTCTTGCAATTCCAATGGATTTTCAATCATAAACACATTCCTCGCTTGCTTACAATGTATAAAACGTTGCGACAAACAAAAAAGTTCAATCCTAAGACATAAAATTTGAAGTGGCTTTTTCTGACACTTTTTTTGACAGTCTTTGCTGATTTTCTTTGCTGACTTTCTTTGACTTTTTTCCGGACACGATAAGCGCTGCTGAAGTGCTTAACCGATATCGGTTGAGCAACAACCGCTGATTAGCGGGTGAACCGCTTCCCAAAAATTCCTCTTTGCAACCCGCTAAAGGCGCATTAGCGGCTATCGAAGGTTGTGTTATCCGGCCACTGAATCGCCGGGGACGACTCTTCAAATGATTCCGATTGAAAAACATCGAATCGAGCTCCGGTACGCCAGCCGTCGGCACCACAACCGGCTTTCAACGACAATTGAGATAACATCTCTTCTAGAGTCCATCCGAATTCGGTTGCCACAGACGGCAAGAAAACAGCTTGCCGCCCCGATTTATAAAGCACGACCCCATCGCGTCCAACAATAATGTCCCGATATGAATCAACCCTTTTCAACGGTGTTAGAACATTGATATCGATCTGAATTTCATTCAGTTCGCTCTCTTCTACTGGAGAGAATCTTGGATCGCGCGAAGAAGCGCCGATTACGTTGTCGACGACAGCTTGAGAGAGGGGCTTGATCGGCCATATGTAGCCAATGCAACCCCTCAACTCTTTATGCTCCTCTACCCGGGCGCTTTGATGTTGGCGTGAATGCTTATACAGAGTGACAAAGACACCCCGCGGCTGAAGTAACTGTTCATCGCTATTGGAAGGCAAGCCCACTATTTCTCTGCCACGAACATGTTCACTCAAGCTTTGACGGGCGAGCTTGAGCAAATCGCTTTTTGTCGTTTCCGATATAGCAGTGGCACTACTACTCTCAGTATCACTCTGACTACGCCATGCGCTTTGTCCATCATGCGAAAAAACAACTGCCATATAGGAGACTGAGTTTCTATCGTCTTCAACCATGCTGTCCCTTGACGTACGATAATTAAGAAGGCTCGCATGGGTTCCAGATGGTAGCATGGAAAGGAGCACCGAGCATGGGTAAAACCCACAAATTGTGTCGTGCGTTCTTTCACGAAATTCCACGAACTCATGCAGGTCACAATTTTCCAAGGCTTTGAACGCTTCTTGATCCAAACTCCGCAAGTTTTTCGTTATATCTTCCGAGAATGGCTCGTAGTTATAGCGCGGACCATAATGAGTAAAATCAGAACTGACTATAACCAAATCGTTTGCACCGATGTAGCGTTTCAAGATTTGACCAACCAAGCGGATTTCCATTTCATCTTGCAAAGTTCCTACGATAATAGGCACAATGCTGACGTCGCCTAATGCCTCTTTGATAAAAGGAAGTTGCAGTTCAAGTGAGTGCTCTCGGCGATGCACTTCGGGCACAACATCAAACAGAGGAAAATCAGCTAACTCGTTGACCACAGATGTGTCGACAATCAAATCTCCAAGCGGCGTAGCAAAAGATTTTTCAACCGGCAATGCTAATCCATGGATACCGACATAGTGACTTGGTCCAAGCAGAAAGACACGGCTTATTTTCCGTTCCTTTGC
>CAJCHQ010000405.1 GCA_903970295.1 Bryobacterales bacterium | reverse complement strand
AAATCGACTAGACACCTGGCGCCCAAACCGCGAACAGCCAACAAGTGTTTAATCGAGAGTCCGGATAAATCCGCTAGCGTTTTCACCTGATACTGTCGAGCCATTCTCGCCAGACAGCCGCGGGTGCGCACCTCGACGTTCAGTTCTGATAATACAGTTGCCGGCAGCTCCGGCAAAATTTTGGAGAGTGTGGTCTGCGGCATCGTATTCATTCGAAATGAAACTCTATCGATCACCAACTTTGCCAACCCAGCTGCTTGCTTCGAATCGGTTTGGTCCCAGATATCTCGATCTAGCTGCCAGAGCCTTTTATTCCCCAACTTAAACGATACGGGCACTGAATACCAAAGCAACTCATGCAAAAGCTGCGGCGCGATGGCTTCACCCTGTCGGGGGTAATTTGAACTGACCATAAACAGCAAGTTCCTTTAGTAAGCTCTGCATTATGGTTTTTGATAATACGAGCGCCACATTACCAAGTCATTACGAAAAATGAGCGTTGTTCGAACAGCCACAACACGCGCAACTTTGTGCTTGTGCTAATTTCTGAACAAGGCGCAAACAGGTTGCAAGACACGCAAACAGCCGCTCGCAAAATTCGACTTGATAACCACGAATTTAAGTAAATGTCGGCAACGCATCGTAGGAAGACTTTATTTTAGTTGCTTGCGCCTGCGAACCTACTAAGCGCACCCTACCGATTCACACCTACATAAGGAACAACGAACCAAAAGCACATTGCCCGTATTGGCTCGACTCATAGCATCGTCGCTCTTCCAACTCAAAATGTCAGTTGGCAGCAGCTTTGACTTAGAAGCGGCGAAAGTGGTGCTTCTCAATTCGTCAGTCAAGCCGATGCGAATTTATCAACCAATGCGCATACAACTTCTGGGCTTGCTACTTTTTCGCTCAGCGAAGCGCGGAGTCTGTCCACGTGGACGCCCGGAATCGAAGCTCCCCAACGGAGACCGAATAAATCAAGCATCTGAAGCCTCTGCGCACAGGAGAATACTCGCACAATTGCTATGAAGAACCGGGGCGACTCTGCGCAAGCGAGCCGCCTCTTTATTAAATCGAAACGCAAAGGTAATCTCAAATGAACGATCCAAATGAAGGAATGCCTCAGGGCTGCCCTTATAAGATGAAGCCCCCGTCCGAAGCCATCACTGGTGGTGTCAACAGCGAGACCAATGACAGCGGGAAAGTCACCAGTGGCGATGCCAAGCCAAGCCCTGCCGGCGCTGAAGCTATCGAACCCGGCGGCGAAGCTAACACGAATGGCAACAGCGCCGGACCGGAAGGCTCTCGCGGCTACTGGGCTCCACAATCGCCGCTCGTCGGCGTCGGAGCCCTGGAGTATACATTCTGGGGAATGCTGCACTTCTGGCTGCAGAAGCTCAATCACCTGTGCGCCAAGCCTCACATCCGTGTCTCCTTCTACAACTGGCCGCTCCCCTTCGGCCTCCTATACCTGCTGGCGAAACTCCACTACGTCAGGTTCAGGTCGATAACCAGCTCTTATGACTACAAAACAACATTGCAGTACCCCCTAGTCCGAGAGCCTCGCAGAAACGGACCATGGATCAGCACGGATGGCTCTTATAACGCCGATCCCGTGATTCGGGATATGGGAGGACCCGAGACGCGTTTTGGCTGGAATTCGCCCCCGGATAAACCTCTCAATGTTGACCAGATCACTCCGAGTCTAATTGAGCAAACACGGCTCTTGTACCGGCGCGTGGATGCCGACGGTGAAGACATCGAAGTCCTCGCCGATAAGCGGAACGTTTTATTCGGCGACTGGATCCTGACAATGGTCCACGCATTCTTCCTAGACGACTCTCGTTGCCCGGTCACTCAGAGTCCGCTTTCAATTCCGCGCGATCCTCTCGTCGGTGGATCGTCCGGACCCATGGTGGTGGACCGCATCAAACCGGACCCAACCCGGGTGACGGAAAACGGTATTCCCACAGCCTTGGCAAAATTCCACCAGTGGTTGATGGACAACGTATACGGCCCAACAAAAGAAAAGCAGGATAGGCTTCGCACATCCGAGCATGGCAAGCTCAAGCTCACCTCTGAGGGCGACTTGCTCGAAGACGACCAGGCACCAGGGCTGCCGCTGGTCGGCGCTGCTAACAACATGACTCCAGGGCAATACATATTGCTGATGACGTTTATGCGTGACCACAATGCATGCTGCGACTGGCTCTTAGAGTCTGACCCAGACATGGATGATGAGACGCTCTTCCAGAGTGCCAGGCTAGCAATGGCAGGGAAGATTGTCAGAATCCACACGCTTCCCTGGACGATGGAGTTAATCCGGCATGACATAACGAAAGCGGCAATGAAAGCTGACTGGGCAGGTTTGATTGGGGAACGGCGCAAGTTCTACTTGATGCGTTTGTTTGACCGCCATCCACTCTTAAACCAGCTTGGCAGTATTCTGCGCAACTTCCAGCCACTCTGGGGCATGCCAGGATCGAGACACCGGCACTTCGCCGGCGAATACCAGGTAACTGCGGAGTTTCGAGTCGCGTACCGGCTGCATTGGCTCTTACGCTCAAACTTTCAGCTGTTTGACCCGAAAACTCGGGAGCTGGTCGGCCGCTTTAAGCTACTGGACTGTATCGGCTTTAACACTCGGCCGTTCATCCAAGAGCATGGAGCGGACGCTGCGCTCTTTTCCATTGTCATGCATGAGTGCGGAGCACCGGTTCTCCATGGACTGCCAAACTCGCTGCGCAAGCTAATGAATCAGCAAACGGGTGAAGAGATCGATCTCGGTATGATCGATCTTTTGCGCGAATACATGTCCGGGAACTGGAGTTACCTGCGTTACATGAAGGCTTTGGGTGAGAAGCCGCCGACTACTTTCGCAGAGCTGACCGGCGGCGATCTTGAACTAGCCACGGCACTCGAACAGCTTTATCAAGGGAACCTGGAACTGATCCCTGTCCAAGTCGGCCTCCTGGTCGAATACAAAGCGCCAGGGAATGCGCTCAGCAGCACTCAATTCTTCGAGTTCGCGCTGGCTGCGCCACGTAGGTTCCTGAGCCTGTGGCAATTCACCACCGGGTTCACGATCAAGGACTGGGGTAAGCTCATGGACTGGAGCTTCCACAGTGACGGCTTGATGGGCATGTTCTGGCGGCATTTTCCCAAGCTGCGAGACCAGATGGAAGGAGTCGAGCATCCCTTTAACCTGTGGCCCGACCCCGACAAATTCCCCCAGGTCTTATTCGAGAGAGTGGAAGCGTGCACTGACGAACTGGCGGAAGCCTCCTTCACAAGTTTCGTCATGGGCGCAGCCATCGGTGTCGCGTCAATCTGGACCGGTGCGGTCTCAACGTCTGTCGTCGTGTCGCTTCTGGTCACATACACGTTTGTCTCGCTTGTTATGTCTGGCAAGCGCAGGATGATCATGCTCGACCTCGAAAAGTGTGTGAAACGCTGGAAGACCGACATGCGACCACACATGTTCGGCACTCTGAAAGACGCCAACGATTGGATCAATCGTGCGTCGTTCTTCGGCAAATTGAGCGCTCTCGCTCTGATTGCTGGCAGCGGCTTCATGGTCTGGGAGACTTTCGCCTCTCACCCCTTGATCGCACTATTATTTGGGCTTCTCGCAGTCAGCGGTTTTTCGATCAGGAAGAAGTCGGATGCCCTGGTAGAGTGTGCTCATTTGCTCAAGATCGTTTTGCGCAAGCGCATGCGCAAACCCCTGCAATACATTGGCATGCCCCCAGTCGATGAACAGGTCGCGGCGCCCTTAACCGCTAATGCTCACACGGCTGATTACCCAGATATTGTCAATCGGTACATGTATCTCGCAGAAGAAGGCGATTCTCTCGTCGCCAACTTCAGCAGCTGTTATCGGGCGTTGACCACGCAAGACCAGCTGCCGCCCTGGACGGCGTTTGTCACCACTGTTATGTCGCTTGTTCTCTTTGGGCGCAAGTCGCAGAAAGGACTGACTCTCAACGCTAAGCGCCGACTCGGGCTGGACGGCTTTGGCTCGAGCCTCAAAATCTATGTTCCAGGTCTGGTCCATCTCATTGATGAAGAATCGAATACCCAGGTCTATGCCGCTGCGGGTAACAGCGACGGAGTTCGGCCCGGCGACGTGAATATTAAACAACTCGACCGTATTTTCCGGCAGTTTGCTCCGGGACTCTCACGGTTGACCGAGTATGACTGCGCCCGGTTGCGGGAGTGGTGCAATGTGCGCGACGCCAAGGCGAAACGTGGTAACTTCTTCTCGCGTTTGTTTGGTCAGCTGAAGCTGAAACGGCGCCATGACCAGCTGTTCGAGGTTTATGCAGACACGACAGCCGCGGACGAAGCAGCCGGAACAACTGTGCAAGCGATTAGCTACGAACAGTTGTTGGCGGTCTATAAGGGAACGGCCAGACAACAGCTGGTGCGCGAACTTAGAGAAGGAAGCGAAAACCCAAGACCGGTAGCATATACGAGCCTCGAAGCCCTGGCTTCGGCCAGCCCACAGAAGCTGGAAGAACTGTATGCAAACGGCGAGGTGACCGCGGTTCCGGTTGGTGAAACAATCGGTAAAGCGATCATTCTACCTGGCACCACTTTGGGTGGCATACTCTCAAGTATTGCCAATCTTATCTGGAGCGGCAAAGTCTTTGCTCGGGCGGAGGCCAAAGTAGCTGGCCAGAACAGCGTTCTCGTGAACAAAATTCTGGGCATGCAAATGGTCAAAGCTGAAGTCTTCGAGTCTGTCAGCTGGTCAGACCGGAAACAAGCGCTGGTCATCGACTATAGGGGCACATCGTGGTTGGCATTCTTCATCCGCGATGAGATTCGCCTGGTAGAGGACGACCTCTACTTGGGCAAAGTCTACATCCGCCTGCCCTTTGGCAGGGCGATGCCTGTCCTTTACTTCGCGCTCGATCTTCGGATCGAGTGATAAGTAAATCGTGAGGCCGAAAATTCGCGGCTTGTTGTCGATGAGTAATCCGGGAATGAAGAATGAGACGAGAGGTGGCAGAGTATGCCACCTCTTTTTTATTTGTACATGTTTTACTGAAAAAAACTTTTTTTGGTATTATTGCACCAGTTCCCGCACGTGATGCATCATTTATATGTTGGCGCGTCTTGGTAATGTCTTGGTAATGAGGTCTGGATAGACTGCTGCCTACGAGAGAAATCTCGAAGCTCCCCTCAGCAGAGCCGTCCAACTGCAACGCTGCCACACACCCCCGTAATCAAGTTCTGTTCTTATAGCGACGAGCGACCTACTAGCAGAAGCTGCTAATGCTTGTCTGCGCTTTAACAACACGAGAAGTAACTACAGCAAATAAAAAACACTGCGGAAGGAATTGATTATATGGTTGAAAACTTTGAAAGATCTGCACAACAAGATGCGGATAAAAACTGCAAGAAAGAAAACAATTACAAGTCCTGGAACCTGGTTCAACTCGCATCGGAAACGAGTCAAGATTGTAATAAACCTCATAAACCAAGAATCTTAATGGCATCGGTGACTCCCCACGAATTAGTTTTCGGCCCCCTCAAAGTCACTAAGAGCTGAACCCCAACTCTTGCATAGCTCTGTTAAAGTACGCATTGCAGCTAACCCAACTTCGCCGCGGCAACAAACACTAGAGTTGCGGAGTTGGGCTACCAGCAACTGAACACTATTTGGGGCTAAGGTAAAAGGCCCGCTATGAGGAACCATAGATTGAAAATCAAAACCGTGTATAGAATCAGTACCTTCGTTCCACCAGAGCATGCGGACGCTTTACTTGCAGGAATCTTGAAAGTGTCACCATTGACCTATGGGAACTACGACCAAGTCGCCTGGTGGTCTGCACCGGGTGTGGAGCAATTCAGGCCACGCCCTGGCTCCAGTCCCAGGCTCGGTGAACAAAACGTGCTTGAGAAGGGCGCCTCCATTAAACTTGAATTCGCTATTCCTCGTGATGAAGAGCTTTTGCATCGAATGCTTTTGGACGGCATTGCAGCTCATCATCCGTGGGAGGAACCTGTAATTTACGTAACTGAATCACTTTCAACCAGAGCACAATGTGATGAGGATGATGTTTTAACGGTCTGACCTTGGTGGGGGAACTGCCCGGCACATGACCAGACAGCCGCGAAGCAAGCAGCTTTCCCGAGTTTGACATTTAGCAGAGCTGGAAACCGAAGATCTACGGAATTGCCGAAAAGAATATTTTCGGCATAGTGTTAAAAACAAAAAACCAAAAAATAATACGATCTCGAAAGTTGTAGAAGGCGGTATACTTATCCGCCTTCTGCCCTACCCACACCGGAGTTTCTAGTGGAGCATTATGCGTTCAGGCGATTCCTCGATCACCAATGTAAATTTTCCCCGAATAACCATATCGTCACGACTCAGAGTGTAAGGGACATTGTATTCCCCGGGGTCGCCGGCAGTGAATGCGCCAGGTGAGGCTCTCTCACCATTTCTCGCGATCTTCCGCATAATGGCACGGGGAATGGCGACGTCAAAACCGCTATAAGCGATACTCACGTGTTGGAATTCGGTCACGGTGACCCTTTCGTCATTCAAGTTTTCTGCGTTTATTTCAACTTCGGGTTTCTCGCTCATTTTAGACTCCAATGAGTATCTCGTCAGCGCACCAATTGCGATGCTCGTTTAGTTACGAGCGGGAAGAGCTCCCCGCTCGCTATAAAATCCTTGGCAAATAAGAAGCTACAATCGAGTATCTTATTCAGCTCGATTGACTTTTTTTCTCATGCATATAACCGCGGCTAGCCCGAGGCCAGTCAAGACTATACCAACGCCTAGGAAACCTAAGGCCGACTGCCAGCTGCCGAACGACACGACGAACATGGAGACAAGACAGAAGCTGATGCCCGCGAACAGTATCGTTGCGCCCGCTATAAAAACAGCCATATCGCCTGCACTAGCGCCGGCATTAGCGCCTTTGTTGCCTTGAGGCGTTTGCAGCATAAGATGCACTCCTTTTGTTTCAAATTGCTCCGCTCCTTCAGCAGGCAGCGAGCAGGGTTAGCCACGTGCTTCGGCTACGTGGCAGAGAGTCCTGACTCTCCTGATTGAACATCCGAATCTGAAACTTGCACATAGCCTGTCCAATTTCGGTAAGACATGTTCATTCAGCAAAGTCCGAGACGACAGCATGGACACCACCCAGGCTCGGCATGCCGAGACCGGATGGTGCGGAAGCAAATTCGAAGCCTAGAGTATCTTCGAATCAGAAATTTAGTGCTGCTTGATGTGTTTCAACACGATCGCCGAGATCAGAAAAGTGAAGTGGATCGCCAGATGTTTTTCCAGCTCCCACTGAGTCACGTCTTCCATCTGGTAGTCCTCTAGCAGACCGATACCGGTCACCATTGCTATTGATTCACTGATCTGAATCTTGAGGCCTTCAGCTGTCATATTCCGCAGCCAACTTTGCAACAATCTCTTGTCGGTGGCAATTGGTTTGATGTAGATATGATAGCCACCGATCACAGTCGTGACCACAAGTTGAACCTGCATCAAGTCTTCCAGGAGCAAGTATACGTGAGTCTTGATGTGAGCAGTGTCAGCGTGCAGCCACTGCAAGTCAAGAACAAACTGTTGCCCGAGGAAGAGCAAGGCGATGCTCAATCCGACAAGGAATGGGACCAAAATTAGCCGAAATGCCAAGACCATCTTTTCAAGAAAGTTCATTTCCTTCGGGCTCGCTATCTCCGTAGGTTTTGGCTTTGGTGTGCTTGATGTCTCGGAATGGGTTTGCTTATCCATATTGGCTTTCTTCCTTGGTCTGACTAGAAAATGAGCAAATTAACCGGACCAGGTTATGTTCACTCAGTCGAGCACACACAGCAGATTGTTACGCGGCAAATATTTCTGCCGGTCGTGAGTCAAATATCTTCGCCGCTGGCAGATTTGACGAGCTGATCGATTTGTAGTAGTCGCGAAGGACTTGGAGTCGGCGCGCTGCCGCTGCCGCCCTCTCGGCGACAGCTAAA
>CAJCHQ010000404.1 GCA_903970295.1 Bryobacterales bacterium | reverse complement strand
CTCTGGCCAGAATTTCATCAACTTCTCCAGCTGTCAAAGCTCGGTCCGGATAGAAGTGCAAATGCTGTGAATCTCCACGCATCACACCAATCACCGATAAATACTGAATCGCTTCAAAGCGGCTGTCAATCGTTGACACGTCATCATACCAGTAAAGCGGCGCGCCGGAGCGGATAAGCTTCAATTGCAACAGTCGTAATTGCTGGGCACTTCGAACGAAATCAGGCAGTGAGATCTGTGCTTGACCAGAGAGTGCAGCCAGCGAACCTGCCGCTTCGCCGATCGCCCATTCGATCGGATGAAGCCGATAGGCACCATTGGTGAGATGGGTCGTGCCGATGTTCTTAGCCGATAGAATGAGATTGGCAGGGGATTCCATGATCATGGCGCCCAGGGGAATTTGAAAATGTTTGGTCGGTTTCAAGGCCCCGGGAGTCGATTCTTTGCCATGAATATCGATCGGAAAGTACCCGATACCGACGCTGTCATCGAACAAACGCGCTCTCGCCGACGATGACTCTACACTGGTGACATCTGACTCTTTGATGGTAGTCAAAGCAACACCCCGGCGCGACTCGCGTATGTAAGGATATTTGGAGAGACCGTCCTCCGTTCCTAACGCGTCAACCATCAACTTGATCTCGGGATAGCCGTACCCGCCTTCGTCTCGCGGCGCTTCAGTTTGCAGCCAATATAGAAAACTCAAGCTGCAAGACTTAGCAAGACGCAAATACTCGCACACCACATGCGCTGGCTTATCAATAATATTGTGGTCGGAGAAATCATTGCTAAACCAATTGATCACAGCCTGATCGTTGGCAATGCGCTGATCGGCGAAGGCATTCTTGTCCAGAATTCTTCTGTAGGTCCAAAACGGCATCAGCTCGGAAATGATTACACCATCGCCGTTCAATTTGTTGCCATGACCGAACATCTTGTAATTGAGCAGTGAGAATTTCCCCTTACTCTTAAACTCGTCGTAAAGCGCGGGCTTGGCGATCGTATTGTCGGTGCCCGGCACGAACTCGACCACGAACGGAAAAACATAATCCTGAACATGTTCGGGATCGGCAACATCGGCTGCGTGCGGCTCGCCCGTTTGTGAATGGGATTCGGTGCCCGACCTGTAATCAGCACCGCTCAGGTGAAGCAAATCACCCAGCTCGGTGGCATCAATGTATGTTCGCGCCTTGAAAGCCAGCCACTCTCCGGTGTCGAGATTGACCGTAACTACACGGTCGATCTGTTCACCCGCTATCTCGGCTTTGATCACAATTCGCCGCAAATAAATTTTGGCAGGAAAGGCAGTGCCGGCTTGATCCAATAGCCCATGCAACACCGCAACACCGACCTCTGGCTGGAAAGCCAATTGGCTCACCCAATACCAGCAGTTTCCAGGATTGAAAAATTTTTGCTTCTGCCCCGAATCGGAGAGTTTGTAGTTTTGCTTGTAATGATTTCTGACCGCATCCCGAAACAATTGATAGGAACGATTAGACCCGCTAGTTTCCACTTGGAAATTTCGGCCGTCATCCGACACCGGCACGCCCTGAGCCGTCATCTGCCCCCCGAGCCAATCAGTCTCTTCCGTCAAGCAAACGCTAACGCCACCACCAGCAGTTGCAGCGAGTGCCGCCGCGACACCGGCCGTGCCACCACCCGCAATAAAAATATCGCATTCTATTGTTGGAACTGAATCGGGCAGCCGAAAATTTTTCACGGCAGCATTAGCCTGGTCAGGATCAATCCGGACTTTCATCACATCGACTACCGAATATGATTGATCGCTCGATAAAATTTGCTTGCTCGACTTCATGCCTCATTCGCCCCGTTCAATGACAGAGTTCACCGGGCTGCTTTGCCCTGTCTTTGCCACCAGATCGATTTCCACCTCAAACGTTCTATTCCAGGGCAGTCTGACGGCAATACCGCCAGAATCGAATTTTAACGCATTTGCCAGGCGCAAGAGCAGGGGTGTGATCAGTTGTTCGAGCCGTTCTTGAGCCAAGCTTCCGGCCAGCTGGCTGCGGGTGACCGCTTGATACGCCCAATCGTCGCCTAGTCGCACAAAAAGGGCACGCTTGATCGCTGCCGAGTTGGAGTAGTCATGAAGTTTCCCGTACCAGGCAGCGACACCCAGCGAAAGAGCCGAGCCAATGGTATTGCCGGTGGTGTTCCAACCGGCATAGGCGCTGAGCTTCGCGAGCAGATCTTCTCTCTTGAGCAAGGCCTCGACCAGAAGCGGATCGGCACCATTGGCATAAGCCACATCGCAAAGAACGACCGGCACAGCAGCTTTTTCCAAAAGATGCAGCGTAGTTATCACCTCGGTTTCGGTATTCAACGAGAGCGCCTGCTCTGTTCCCGGCAACGCAATATGATCGCCTTGTCTATCGCCGGCGGTGTGGACTAAGATCGCAAAATCTTCAGCCAGTTGTTCGGCCGCTACCTGCATCTCCAAACCACAGACATTTGCTTGAGCGGTCAAGCTGGCCGCGATTGTTTGTCCCTCGAAATTGCTGATTGCCTGCCCTCCGCAATCTGGGCTGAAGCGCATACTGACCCTGGGCTTTTGTGCAGATTGATCGACGAGCCAGCGAGCGATCATCGTCATCATTACTTCGTCAGTGCCCGGACAGGCGACAACATTACTGAGCCCCAGAGCTTTCGCTTGAGCAATCAGTTGCGACTTTTCCCAGACATTCAAACCGAATTCATTTGTATCATCCTGGCTAAAAACAAGGTAATCAATAAAGCCTGCGTTAACGCAATCGATCAAATTCTGGTTGATTTGAAAATTGCGCCTTCTTCTGTTCAGGAAATCTTCTCGCACCGCTTGCGGTATCGCATTCTGGCTCTCCGAAAACTCTGCTTGCGAGGGGGATAGCCCGGCTCTGTCTTTGTGCATAAGCACAGACCAGCGGTAAATCTTCTCTCCGTATTGCCGCCAATAGTCGGGCTCTCCGGTCGCCCCGTTGTAGTGAGGAACGCGCATCACACTAGACTGCGCAAATATTTGCAATTCGCTACCGGCAATTTCCTTCCATCGAGCAATATTCCTGATTCGCTCATTTACGTCGCCAAAAGAGTGATCCGATCGCCGTGACGCGACCAACCCGCCGTATAAAATTGCATCCAGACAAACAAACAGAGCGGCAGGCTTGAGCTCAGCAAGTTTCGCCTGCACCCATGAACTGAGCTGACTGAGATCGCTGGGTGCGTGCCAAGAGCCAAGCAAATCCCTGGGCGGTAAGACAGCTTCGAGGCCAGCTACCGCGGTCACCAGGGGCGGAAACGCGCAGGTTATTGGCCGATCGTCGATGGGAATCAGAATTATCTTTGCGGCTTTCACTAGCTTCAATCAGACTGTCAGACTGCCATTCTCCAGGAATTGGACATGAGAAAACGACCATACTACCCACAAGATGAAAGCTTAGCGCAGGCCTCTCGGGAAGTTGTTGGACGGGGCAGATTTTACACGCTGGGCGAACCCCCGCAATTTCCCGCCCCGTATAACAGACGACGCCCAAGTGTCTCATAAGGCAGCCCAGACTGTCCCAGGTGCCAAATTTATGCATTCTCTGGCCGGACAAAGGGAATATATAGGGCAGCATGAGCGCAAACTACGATCAGAACAGGACGCACAACGGTTCCTTTGCCGAAAGCGGGGCGACAGATTCGTGCCCCGTCTGTGGACTGAGAGTGGACAACTCAGTCACGATTTGCCCCCGCGACGGCACTGTCATCGGCGATTTCAGCTCGACCGAAAAGTTGCTCGATAATCGTTATCAGGTCCTCTCTTTGATCGCTACGGGCGGCATGGGCTCGATTTATAAAGCCCGCCAGCCGGCACTGAACAAAACAGTGGCGATCAAAATGCTGAAAGTACAAAATCGCGGGGACGGTGCCTGGGCACGTTTCCAACAAGAAGCCAAGGCCGCCAGTCAACTCGAACATCCCAACATTATTCGCGTTTACGATTTCGGCGAGACGGCTGACGGTCAGCCCTTCATGGTCATGGATTTCGTCGAAGGCTCAAATCTGCAAACCTTACTGAAAGAAGAAAAAACGCTGCCGATCGAAGAAGCCCTCAACATTTTCAGACAAATCTGCGCCGGAATGACGCTCGCCCATAGCAAAAAAGTCTACCACCGGGACCTGAAGCCCGGCAACATCATGCTTTCCGGACTGGAAAGCGCTAATCCGCAAGTGCGCATCGTCGATTTCGGCATCGCCAAAGTCATGGACGGCACCGAAGATTTGCAGGCTCTGACGCAAACTGGCGAAGTTTTCGGCTCGCCGCTATACATGAGTCCCGAACAGGCGCTGGGAAAAAAGGTTGACGGTCGTTCAGACATTTATTCTCTCGGCTGCATCATGCACGAGACGTTGACCGGATCATTGCCTCTGGTCGGCGCGACGCCGTTCGAAACATTGATCAAACACATGAACGAAAAGGCGCCGACGATCAGGCAGGCGAAACGAGATGGCAAGTTCTCTGACGAGCTGGTAGCCCTCGTAGCCAAGACACTGTCCAAAGATCCCGCCAAGCGCTATCAAACGATGGAAGAGCTGCAAGATGCACTAGATACGGTGCCGGAAGCGCTAGATTTGGCACGCAAGAGATTGACAACGGCTGGCCGCACTACCGGTGCGCAAAGCAAATTGCAACCATCTTTAGCAAAGACTTTGAAGATGGAACGACAGGAGCTGTTCAAGCCAGCCAGGACGATTTCATCAGCACGTTCTTTTCTTCTGGGTATGCTCGTCGTTGTCTTGATCGGGTTGATCGTCGTCGGCTATTTCGCTGCCACGAACTGGATCTCCAAACCAGCTCAAACACCGGCTCCAGTTGTGCCTATAGGTCTGAGCAATCAAGAAGTTGCAGCGACGAAAATGGCTCAGGACCAAATGCACTACATAGACGAAGCCAAGCCGAAGGTCGATAGCGAAGAGGACACAGAAGAACCATCTACTATTTATTTAAATGGCGCGCAATACGACGACACAGATCTCGCGCGAGAAGTTTCAAAAAATCCAACTGCCATGAGAGCGATAATCGATCGCGCGCAAATCAGTAATGAAGGAATTCAGGTCCTGCAAAATTTACCGCTAGACGAACTAAGCTTGCAGCGCGTGGATATTTCAGATGATGGACTGAAAATTCTGAAGAACTTTTCCCACCTCAAGAAGCTAAGCCTGGCCAATTGCAGCGGCATCACCGATAAAGGCATGGTCAACTTGAGCGCACTCAAACATCTGCAAGCGCTCGATCTCTCTGCCGACTCAGAGGTTACGGACAAAGGTCTGCTCAATCTCCCAGACTCACTCGAGATGCTCTTCCTCAGAGGCGATCCGATATCGAGCAAGGGCTGCGAAGAAATCGCCAAGCTAACTAAATTAAACACTCTTGATCTGAGTGATACCAGCATCGTCAACGATGATTTGAAATTGCTGCAAAAATTGACGCATCTTGAGAGTCTTTCACTATCCGGCACAGGCATTTCCGATAGTGGCATGAAATACGTGGCCAAATTGAGCAGATTGGAACACATCATTCTCGCCCGCACACGCATAACGAAGCGCGGTCTGTACGAACTTGCTCACTTGCAAAAACTGCGCCTGCTGAACATCGACCAGTGCCCATTCGTTCATATTGCCGATGTCGATAACTTGATCAACGATAGCAAGCACACGATCATTTTGGACAGGCGAGAAACTCCGCATGCCCATCACTGAGTGAAGCACTCACAGAACCACCACGCCCGTTGTAAACGATACTGTAAATGGTGCCTGGCAAAATGCTGTTGTTTTCTCTAAGAAGCCTGACTCTGCCATGGCAGGTCGTGACCCAAATACTGTTCCAACTTGCGAGCAAAATCGTCTATCTTGTATGGCTTGGCCAAGTAGCCATCAATCCCGCACCCACGGCATGTTTCGTCGCTCAGAGGCAGAGCGGAGAGAGCAACAATGGGCAGTCGTCCACCAGAGAAGCGTTCGGTCAATCTATTTAAACCGCCAAGAAAAAGCTGTTCGTCATCACCAACCAGATGCCATTCAATCAGAATTAAATCGAAAGGTTGCACAGCGAGGACTGCCGCCGCTGCTCCCAAGCTATGCGCAACGGTTAAGTCCAGACCGAGTGCATTGGCTGTGGCTAAGAGAGTCACACGATTGACTGCCTGATCTTCGATTGCCAGAATGGAGACCATATCTCTACACGCAATTATCAGCCGGAACGACAGACGCCGCCATTACATATCTTCTGCCCAATGCCATCAATGATATGCCAAACCACCCAAAAGAATATCTCAGCTGGGGCTCAATCAGTGAAATTTCCTATTTACAGCGTCGGCGATCACTGAGTTAATGAGCGGCTTTACTGCCCACTACTTTTGTATCCACTGGCGCTTTGCCATTCACACCCAGCTGCTTAGCAGCAGCACTACTGAGGTCAACGGCTCCCGCAGCATTTTTACCAGATTTATCGTTGATTCTCACGGTCACCGACTTGCCGGTCTTACGGTTTTTGATTTTTACTTTCGTGCCAATCGGTAAGGTGCGGCTAGCCGCTACCATCGCATGAGGGTTGTAAGTTTCACCGCTGGCTGTTTTTCTGCCGGCGAAGCTTTTTGACTCTACCGTCGCCGTATGACTTTTCGAATCTTCTGCCGAGCCCTGGCAAAGAGTGGACGTCCAGAAAACCCCCAAAGCCAAAGCGGCATAAGATATCTGCCTGCAAAAATCTAATGCTTGTGCCATCTTCTCCCCCTGAAATAATCACTGCGCTGGGATTTCGACGTTAAGTCCAGCAAGAGGTTGCAGCAGAGGCGAACATTTTTATCCCACGCCGAGAATCTTACCGATATCGCCAAGATTTCGACCTTGGGCGCAAGCAGCCATTTGCATTCGCCTGAAAACCCCGAGAGCATGCCCGGATGATAGAATCTGAGACGCTGGCTGGCTGGCGAATGGGCTTAGTAAAGGTGTGTCATTTAGAGTGCGGGTCTTAATTTCCGGCATCTGTGGATTTGTAGGCAGCACGCTCGCTCGCGTGATGCAAGAAGGCAATGCCGCGATCAAAATTTTTGGCTTCGATAATTGCAGCAGAACCGGCAGTCATCGTAATCGCGAGATTTTGGAAAGTCTGGGCATTGAGGTAATTCACGCAGACGTACGTGTGCAAAGTGATGTCGATAATCTGCCCGCCGCCGACTGGATCATCGATGCCGCCGCCAATCCATCCGTTCTTGCTGGTGTTGATGGCATATCGAGCAGCCGCCAAGTGATCGAAAGCAATCTAAACAGTACAGTCAATCTGCTCGAGTATGCTAAACGCTACAAGTCGGGTTTTATTTTGATCAGCACGAGTCGCGTTTATTCGATCGACGCCCTGCAAGCGCTACCCTTGAAAGTGGAAAAGGGCAGTTACAAAATCGCCGACGTAGACACATTGCCAACCGGCATTTCGATTCGGGGCATAGCTGAATCGTTCAGTTGTGAGCCGCCGATTTCTCTCTACGGCAGCACCAAACTGTGCTCGGAATTACTGGCTCTGGAATATGGACGCACTTTCGCTTTGCCGGTTTGGATCAATCGTTGCGGTGTGCTTGCAGGTTGTGGTCAATTCGGGCGCGCCGATCAGGGTATCTTCACATATTGGATTAACTCGTATTTGCGTAATCGGCCCCTCAAATATGTCGGCTTTGGTGGACATGGACACCAGGTGCGTGATTGCCTTCATCCGCAAGATCTAGTCAGCTTGCTAACCGCGCAGATGAATTGCGCCGCTTCCGACACGAAACCAAAAATCTGCAACCTCGGCGGCGGTGCGGCGAATAGTATGTCATTGAAGCAATTGAGCGACTGGTGTTCAAACCGTTTCGGTGAACGCGAGATAAAATCTCACGCCGAGGATCGGCCATATGATGTACCTTGGGTGATGATGGACTATAGCCTGGCCGAGAAGATTTGGGACTGGCAACCGCAAAGATCAATACTCTCGATATTGGAAGAAATCGCCGTGCATGCCGAAGAACATCCTGATTGGTTGAAAATTTCAGGGCAATGACATTATCTTCGCCTGAGCCACCACTGACTAAATTATCCGTCGTCATACCTGCGCGCAATGAGTCAGGCTGCATTGTCTCTACGGTGGAGCATCTGCATCTGGAGCTTGAGCTGAATAAAATACCGCACGAGATTATTGTCGTCGACGACAACAGCACCGACGAAACTTTTTCAATGTTGTCCCAGTTAGCCAATAAAATCGTCGAACTGAAACCGTTGAAGAATACAGGGTTGGCAGGATTCGGTCGCACAATCACTTGCGGTCTGACAGCGATGACTGGTGACGCCGTTGTCGTCATGATGGCTGATGAGTCAGATGATTGCCGGGATGTAGTCAATTACTGGTTAAAGCTAAACGAAGGCTACGACTGTGTTTTCGGCAGTCGCTTCATTAAGGGCGGCGGCGTTGTCGACTATCCGTCGCACAAATTACTGCTCAATCGGCTCGCCAATCTCTTTATAAAAACGCTTTTCGGCATTAATCATAATGACATCACCAATGCTTTCAAAGCCTATCGGCGCACTGTCATTCGCGGTTGCGAACCGCTGATCGCGCCACACTTCAATCTCACCATAGAAATTCCGTTGAAGGCGATTGTTCGCGGTTATACCTGGGCTACAATTCCAATCACCTGGCGCAATAGACGCTCCGGTTTGAGCAAACTGAAAATTCAAGAAATGGGCAGTCGCTATCTTTTCATTTGTTTGTATATTCTTCTCGAAAAAATCCTCACCACCGATTATAGAAAGGTCTAGAAAATTGAGCGTCGTTGTTGTTTCCGGATCTGCCGGCCTAATTGGATCGGAAGCGAGTCTTTATTTTGCGGCACTGAATTTGGAGATAGTCGGCATAGACAATGATATGCGCAGCGTCTACTTCGGCAAAGAAGCTTCGACAGAGTGGAATCGCCAGCGCCTCGAGCAAAGTCTGGGCAAACAATACACTCATTACGATATCGACATTCGCGATATCGACGCAATTGAAAAATTGTTCGCTCGCTATGGTAAGGACATTGCCCTTGTCATTCACACCGCGGCTCAACCTTCGCACGATTGGGCAATGCGTGATCCCAACACTGACTTCACCACAAACGCTAACGGTACACTCAATTTATTGGAGGCAACGCGTAAACACTGCCCCGATGCGGTATTCATTTTTACTTCGACAAACAAAGTCTACGGAGACACTCCCAATCGGCTGCCTCTAGTCGAGTTAGAATCTCGCTGGGAAATCGCATCAGGACACGAATACGAAGATGGCATCGCCGAAAATATGTCAGTCGATCAATGCTTGCATAGTCTTTTCGGTGTCTCGAAATTGGCCGCAGATGTAGCAGTGCAGGAATATGGAAAATATTTTCTCCTTCGCACCGGCTGTTTCCGCGGCGGTTGCCTGACTGGCCCCAGCCATTCAGGAGCTGAACTACATGGCTTTCTGGCTTACTTGATGAAAGCGCTCATGAGCGGTATTCCTTATAGAGTCTATGGCTATAAGGGAAAGCAGGTTCGAGACAATATTCACAGCGGTGATCTGGTGCGGGCGTTTCACGAATTTTTCAAAGCGCCCAGAGCAGGCGAAGTCTATAACGCCGGCGGCGGCAGACACAGCAATTGCTCGATGCTGGAAGCGATTGAGTATGGTCAAGAAATTGCTGGCAAAAAATTGAATTGGTCTTACGTAGACCAAAACCGATCCGGAGACCACATCTGGTGGATCAGCAGCAATGCTAAGTTCAGCAGCCATTTTCCCGACTGGCAAGTGACCAAAAACGTCAAAGAAATATTGCGTGAGATTTATGATTTCAATCGAGAACGCTGGATTGCTGAATGATTAAAATGGCCGGCGAGCGACTGAAGCGTTACTTCTGGTTTGCTTATTTTGCCCTGATTGTTTGCTGGGGACTGAATTTCTATAGCAGTATAGTCTCGCATTATCGCCAGGGTACTCTTTTTGTCCATACTGAAAACAACACTTTGATCGTCAGCGATTTTGTTCTCTGGTACAACGCAGGCGTGCTCGCGGCGCAAACCAAATTGCACCCGCAAGATATCTACGATGCGGAAATTCAGTACGCTGGGCTGCAAAAATTAGTCAGCCCGCAAACCCTCGATCAAGTTCAGTACGTGCAATATCCGCCGCACTTTTTTGCATTGATGCGTCCCTTCGCCCTACTCAATCTGGAAAATGCCTGGATCGTCTACAGTCTGCTCGCCTTGCCACTGATCGTCGCCGCCTCCATCCTGTTGGTGAGGCGACTGCCGGCGTCAGTCTTCACTCGCACATTTTTTGTCGTGGCGACGTTGACTTCATTCCCCACATCCTATGCCTTCGAAATCGGACAAACAACTCTTTTTCAATTTCCGGCACTGGTAGCTTATTGGCTGCTATTGCGGGCGGACAATTTTTTCTTAGCTGGGCTAGTTTCGGTTTTTCTCACTGTGAAATTGCAATACGCTCCGTGCGTCATTCTAATTGGCATCATCTTGGGGCGATTACGGTTTTTATTAGGGCTGCTTGTCAGCGCCTCGATTTTTTTCCTCTACACATTGCTCACAGTAGGGTGGAATAACATTGCCGGTTATCCACATGCCCTTCTGTATGGCGAAACAAGCGCCCAGGTCGGCGGCGTCATGAGTGGCATCATGCAAAACTTTCGCGGCGAACTTTTTCTTCTCAAAATAGACGAACACATAATTCACCTGCTCGCGGCTGGACTATTTGCCGCTGGCACGATCTTCGTTGTTCTCATGTGGCTCGTTTACTACCCGCGCCTGGCTAAGAAAATTAGCTATAAATCTTTTGACGCGTGCGCATCGATAACGACAGTGGTCATGCTGATTTGCAGCCCGCACACACATTTTCAAGACTATATGGCGATTGCCATACCGGCAGCCCTGCTTTACCCGTACATGAAGTTAGGAATTAGCGCCGATCTGAAGATCACATTTTTGCGAATATTGATTTGGGGGTTTCCAATCATCAGCTGGCTCTCGATCATTTTTATGACGCCAATAGTCACAATACGTGTACAACCTTACTTTGCTTGGGCGCTTGTCGTGTTGCTACTCGGCGCCTGGAAAGGGCTTCAAGTCTTGAAAAACTCTCAACTAAATTTAGAATGAGAAGAGAAATTCCAGATCTTCTTTGGTCAATTCCTTCGCTACAGCGTCATCGCCACCAATGACCAAGTCGGCAAGCTCTTTTTTCTTGCGCTGCAGGGCAAGAATTTTTTCTTCCACCGTGCCGCGTGTAATTAGTTTGTAGTTGAAAACATGCCTTGTTTGCCCGATCCGGTGAGCCCGGTCAGTAGCTTGATTTTCGACGGCAGGATTCCACCAGGGATCATAATGGATGACATAATCGGCGCCGGTCAGGTTCAGTCCTGTGCCACCAGCCTTGAGACTGATCAAGAAGATCGGAATGTCGGCAGCCGCGTTGAAGCGATTGACCTTTTCCAAACGGTCCTGAGCTGGAGTCTGTCCATCGAGGTACTCGTATACGATTCCAGCTTTTTCCAGCTCTGCGCGAATCAATGTCAACATTTTGACGAATGAGCTGAAGACGAGAATTTTATGGCCTTCCTCGATAATTTCCACAATCATTGCCGTCAAGGCACTAAGCTTGGCCGAGCCTGGCATGTTAGCCTCTTTAGTCTTGGCTGGAGGCTCCCCTTCGCGCTCTTTCAACAAACGCGGATCGCAACAGACCTGACGCAAACGCAACAATGCAGCCAACACTGAAAGCTGTGAACGCTTGATGCCGCGCCGATCGATTTCGCTGAACACGGTTTGCCGGCATTCGTCCAAAACGTCCAAATAAAGCGAGCGTTGATCTTCTTCCAATTCGCACAGTGTAATGATGTCGGTGCGATCGGGAAGTTCTTTCTCGACTTGGCTCTTCAAACGGCGCAAAATGAATGGGTGAACGATCTTTCGCAGTTTCTGACCGGCACCATCGATGCCAGCTTCGATCGGACGTTCGAAAGTTTCGTTGAAGTCTTTGTAATTACTGAGAAATTCAGGCATCAAGAAATCGAAAAGCGACCACAATTCTTTCAAGCGGTTTTCCACTGGCGTACCAGATAGAGCCAGCCGGTGGAAAGACTTCAGAGATTTAGCGGCAATCGCTCCCACCGATTCAGGATTTTTTATGTTCTGCGCTTCGTCCAGAACCAGAAACTCGAATTGAATGTTCTTCAGAGTTTCGTAGTCGCGGCGAATGATACCGTATGTAGTGAAGACAACATCCGGCTTTTTGCCCCCCTCTTTTTGCAAAGTAGCGAGAAGTTCGCCCCGGTCACGACCGAGAAAGAGTGCCGTGTTCAAAGTAGGAGTGAAACGCTCGGCTTCACTGAGCCAATTGTACACAACCGAAGTCGGTGCCACCACCAGAGACGGCAAGCGCTTCTGCTCCTTGTGATGGGAAAGAAGCAAAGCCAGAGCCTGGATTGTTTTGCCAAGTCCCATGTCGTCTGCGAGAATTCCTGCCAGCCCGTACTCTCGCAGGAACGAAAGCCAATTACATCCTTCTTTCTGATATTCGCGCAGCTCGCCTTTGAAGTGCGGATTCATTTGCATCGGTTCCAATTCACGGAAGTTGTGGATGCGATGAATGAATTCTTTGAAGCCTTTATCTGACTGCACTTCGATCTCGTGCGTATCAAGCGCATGCGTAATCGGCAAGGCCTGATAGAGAGGACGAGAGGTATCTTTGCTTTGACCGATCGATTTGAGCAGGCTCAAGAGCGTGTTTGAATTGATACGTACATGCTGACCATCTGGAAGCTTGACGTAATTGCGATTGCGGAACAAAACTTCGATGACCTGCGAAAAAGGCACACTGTCTTGCTCCGAAAAGGCAAGCAAATCGAAATCGAATTTGAAAGAATCTTTTTTCAGCGAAAGCTTAGCTGTCAACTTCAAGGGCTCGCGCCGGACGGTGTAGCTTTTGAGCGTGTCGATGCCCGATATATCCCACTCGGCACTCTGTTCAGAAGAAAGATAGTAGAGTGCATCCAATGCCGGTTCTTCGACAAAAAGAAACCGATCGGCAATCGTGCGCTGCGGTTGCATGTTCGAGAGGAAGCGCCTGACCTGGCTTTCCTGCTCCCATAATCTTTTCACCCAAACGCTTTGCCCGCTCTCTGAAATCGTGCGGGTGTAGAGTTCGGATTCGACCGCGCTGGTTTCATCACGCGAAGGCAGAACCAGGTCTCCGTAGCCGAAGCCCAAAGACACCTCCAAATTGTTGATGGTGCCAGTGGCTCCCACCGCTTGGCTCGGCGCTTTGCGCTCGCAGACTTTAATCACGACACGCGGTGGCTCGGTGATGGCAATCGGAAAGGGGGCTGAAGTTTCATCGAAACGCACTTCCATACGCCGCTTCAAAATCGGCAAATCGACGGCTAAAAACTTCGGCACGATTTCCAGTTTGACCGTCATCAAACCGTGTGCATCCAAAAACGGATGCAGCTTGTGAATCGCGCTCAAATCTATGCTGTAGAGAAGATTCTCGGAAAGCACCCAGCTCGATTGTTGACCGAGAAAATAAACAGGATGAGTAACCGGCTCGTTCTCGCTGTTGAGTGCTTCCAACCTCAACTGCAATTCGCCATTTTCAGTTTCTGAAAGGACAGCTCGAGGTTTCAGCGGCGTATCCGCAAAGGTGATCGGCTGCCCGTCACTTGTGTTGATCAGCTTCGCACATAAGCTCAAATGACCGAGAACAACGCCCTCATCCCCCCGAGGAATGCGGTGACCACCAGCCGTTCCTTTTGTCGTCTGAGGCAATGACGTCAAGTATTTGGCCAGTTTATAGATTCTGGATTCCGGCTCGAAAATATTGAGAACTTCAGGCGGCACTTTCAGAATGTTGACCTTGCCCTGCGGTTCATCTGGAACTGTGCCGACAATCAAAGCCAGAGGCTTTTCTAAGACGAGCAAACCGAGCGTGAATTCCGCCGCTTCAGGCGAGACACCAGGCGCTTTCGGGTCATCCAGCAAATCTTTGGCTTTTGGCGCCCGCTCGCTCTGACCTTCGCGTGGGCGGTCGTTCTCATTCAAATCGAAGCGTATGCCTGGGTTGGCCCGGGCGATCTGGGTGAGAAGAACAGCGACCGAGTGCTTGCAAACCTCTTCGAAATACGGGCAAGAGCAGACGGCCTTGAAATTTTCCGGATCTTCAATAGTGACGTTGACTTTGTAAGGCTGCGGCTCTGATCCGATTACGAGGGCTTCGACGTTCTTGCCGCTGTCGTCTTCGTCATACTTGAGGACTTTCTTGCGCCGATAGTACTGCACGCCGCGACGATAGACCGGCTCACTGCTAGCCTCTTGCACAGCTTGAAGAGATAGAGCGCTCCGTTTACCGGTAGCAGGTTTCATCAGATTGTCTGACCCTAAATCGCATCAATGGTCACTGCAAAAACAACCACCGGGCGCATTGACGACGCGCGTCGGTGTGAGCTATAGATGCCTCGAATATAGCTTAACACGCTCGTCAACACTGGTACGGCTATTTTCGTTAAGTGCCAAGCGAGCAGGCGGACCAAATATCCGCCCATTCTGCCAATACGGACAGACTCGAGCCGAATTAATTATGAAAATTACGTTACGGGGTCATATCGAGCACATTTTCCGAGGCACCGATCGCCCCAGTCAAATGCTCATCTACAAAAGACTGGCCAACCCGATTGGCTCTGAAATAAGCCTGGTCGACAATTCTTTTCATCTCGGACTGCCGCTGCTCGAGGATCGAACAGTAATCGTTTAACAGACTAGCTTGTGATTTAAGGGTGGTGGCATTGTCGGTCAAAGCGGGAATCAAGTCTTCAATCTCTTCCAGAAGTGCACTGGGCGGATGCACAGATCGGGTTTTGAACAAGCCCTCGGCATCGCGACCGGCTATTGGCGCTTGGGATTGACTGAGACCGGCAGCTCCGACCAGAGACAGAGCTTCTTTTAGTCGCTCCAACGATTGCTTCAGGGCAAGCGCTCGCTGATACGAGACGTCGGCTTCTTTTTCCAACCAAATTTTGCGAGCCTTTTGAGTATTCAACTCGGCTGCCAGGTGCTCGAGCGCTTTCTTGCGAATGCCTAGCTCACGATGCATATAATCGAGTTCGCCCTGTTTCATCTCCAAACCACGTTGGCGCAACCAGATGATCAAGAGAATGACGGCGCTGAAAGCCATTGTCGTCAGCGTAATATAGAGATAACCCCTTTTGGCGCCTGACATTTCGAACAGGCCAGTAAAGAGGAAGCTCGAGAGGTCTTCCAGAAAAGGCGGCGGGTCTGGCCGCACATAATATAAATGTCCCAGCACTTTGGCCCGCCTGGCCGGCGCAGATTCCACATGAGCGGCTTTATCGTCGCGAGGCGAGAGATGTTCCCAAATAGGTGCCAGCGGAGGCGGATCGGTGAGCAGATCGTAGGGCTCATCTTTCTTGATGCCAGCGAGGTCTTCGGGATTGATGTGACCCTGCCACGACTTACGATGATAGATTTTGCCCGTGTAATAGAGAACAGTTTCGTCGGTGGGATCAGTCACTACCAGGCCAAATAAGCCGTAGTTGGAGTCGAGTACTTTCTGCACCAAGTCGTCTCGATTAGCGACGATCAGCTGCGATAGGGTAGGCGGCAAAGTGTGATGAAGCAAATTGAAATCCGTCGTTTGCACCCGATGGATCGTCCCTTCCCAGTAGCTGCGGTACTGTTCGTGACAAAGGAAGAACCAAACCAAGAGTCCCATCGCACAAACAACGGGCAGCAAATAACGCTTTTTCGTGGAAAGGAGTATTTTATCCATAAAACATTTTGGGAATTGAACCCGGTATATCACCGAAACCGCCTGATGTGAATACGTAATTACATAAGTAACGAACAGCTCACGAATTATGAGATTTAACTAAGGCGCATACACGGTGAAACGTTTTCCAGGCAACATTTTTCGTGAGTGAGAGCGCTTCGAACGGGGCATTAATACTTTGTTGGGAACTAGCTCATAACGGAGGAATCAGTTAAGAGCAATTTCTACAATTCGGGTAACAACACCCGCTAGGGTTATCGCCGCATAAGGCGAATTTTCACGAAAAATCCGAGAATGGTCAGGGCCCTTGCCTGACCATTTCTGCTGGTAGACCTTGCCACGACCGGCACCAGCAAGCATCGGCATAAACATTGTTCTCAGACGAGAAATTTATGGCGAGCGCCTGCCGCAGCGAGCACCATATGCAGTGCCCTCCGCCTCTCTATTGCCAACCAGATAAATCTCAGCCTGAGCTAGACGTTTACGGGTGAGACATATTGGAAATAGCCCGACCAGAGCTGACACACATGCCGTACTCGAAAATCGAATAAGCTGTTTGCAACCAGAAATGCAATTGTTTGGCTTGAGTGACCTATAAAATGGAAAGCTGTAGACGCCTGATTATGAAATAGGCTGGCGGGCATTACACTATTAGTTGGTTTCGTGGGTGGTGGAAATATGGCCAATGAAAACCCCGGTCTTCGCCTGGGGGATCTTCTTACAAACGCTGGACTTTTGAAGCCGGCAGATTTGCGAGAAGCAATGCTAATCGCGAGGCAGCAACAATTGCCGGTTGGACGCGTGCTCATCATGTCCGGCTATTTGAGTGAAGGGCAGCTGCAATCAGCAGTGCAAGCCCAGTCCATGGTCAAAGATGGCTTAATCGATTTTGAAGGCGCGATTCAGGCATTGAACTTCGTTGCCACCGACCATGTGCCGCTTGAAGAAGCGCTGAACCGCATGGGATGGTCGCCAAACGCAGCCTCAATCACCAACAAATTGGGCGAGTTTTTAATCGCAGCCGGCCTGGTGGCGGCGGAGGATGTTCAATACGCTCTTGGGCAATGCCAGGAAATCGGCTTACCGCTGGGAAGAGTTCTTGTTGTCACCGGTTACCTGACCGAAGAAATGTTGACAAATGCTTTGAACGCGCAGGTTCTGGTCAGGGATCGAAAAATCACTCGCGATCAGGCAACCCAAGGTTTGCGAGCCGCTCTCGAACGACAAATTTCGCTGGAGGAATCGCTTCAGCAGACTGCCGATCAATGGCTCGTTCAGAACTCCGTGCGACTGGGCGAACTTTTTGTCGGCGCCGAATTAATCGACGAAGCAAATTTGATGAATGCGGTTGAAATTGGACTGGTTAACGAGCAGTTGATCGGACAGGTGCTTTGCGACCTCGGTCTGATCGGCGCGGAGCTTTTGAATTCTGGTCTGGAATTGCAAAGCATGGTGGCCTACGGAGACATCTCTGCCAGTGAAGCGACCGAAGCCCTTTTGAAGTGCCACACCGATCGCCTCTCTGCAAACGACTCTTTGGAAAGCTTGCGAGCCCAGAAATCGCAAGCCGTTGAAGCACCACCGGTAGCACCAGTAATAGAACATATTCCGCTCTACCAATTCCTTCAGTTAGGCGGGCTGATCACTCAAGGCGACATCGAGAAAGCCGTTCATGCCGGTTCTAAGAACACCGAAATCATGGGCAAGATGTTGGCGCTTTCAGGAGTGATGTCTCCCGAACTGGTCGAGGCCGCTAAACAAGCCTTGGGATTGATCATCAAAAACAGTTTGAACATGGAGCAAGCGATCGTCGCTTTGAAGAATTGCAAGTCAACAGGAAATTCGCTGTCCAGTGCTTTTTTGGATTTAGGATGGGACCCCTCTTCATTAGGTGCAAATGAAGCGCCGCGCCCACCAGCCAAAGGCAATGATGCCGACCCCAAACCGCAGACGACTGAGGCTGTCAGGCAGACTGGATCGCCCTTATTGAAGACTCTGCGTGCCGCTCGTGCACATTCAGTCGCTCAGGGACAGGCTGCTGCTTCCGGAGAGGTCACTGAAGAGCCGTCTCTCAACTTCAGCTGGTCCCGAACCAGTGTCACCCCTGAAAGTGGCCCGGCAGCTTTTGCCAACACAGCCGCTGATGGCGTTGCCCAGTCCGAGGCAAATGCGCGAGAACCGGAAGTGTCGGCGCAAAGTCAACCAGAACTGCCCGAAAAGGCTCCGACAACAGTTGGCCACAAGTCACAGCATGAGATGCCCTCGGTCGCCTCGGGCTGGACTATGAATGCTGATTCCGCGCCGAGCATCTCCCAGGTCCAATCTAAGTACACACCACAGGATCCAGGTGCCAAGAGCGGCAATTTCAAGCCAGTGCTAGGACCCCCGGAAGCTCCAAATTCAATGGCAGCATCCACGCAGTCGCCGCCAGATATAAGGCGACAGACTGGTT
>CAJCHQ010000403.1 GCA_903970295.1 Bryobacterales bacterium | reverse complement strand
TATGTCAAACCGAATGGTGGTTATTACGTCTTTCCAAAGGTAGAAGGGATAAAATCGTCAATCGAATTTGCCGTGCAGCTTTTGGAAGAAGCCAAAGTAATTACCATTCCTGGCAGTGCTTTTGGCCCGACCGGTGAAGAGCACATACGATTGTCCTTCGGAGCGGCTGAAGAAGAACTCAACGAAGCATTCGATCGAATCGAGACCTGGGCAAAACGACATACTAAATAACGGAATAAAAAGAGAATCGTCCGCAAGTGCACATCGCTCCCGCAACATCGCCTGGAGGCAAACATGATTTTCAGAAGCCAGCGACCCGATATCGAGATTCCGGAAATCTCTCTGCCGCAATTAGTCATGAAAAATTGCCAGAGGTTGGGAGAAAAGCCGGCTTTCATCGATGGCATTAGTGGTCGAACAATCACATACGCCAAGATGGGCATCTACATTGACCGTATGGCGGCGGCATTGGCCGCCAAGGGCTTCAAAAAAGGCGACGTTCTAGCGATCTATTCGCCAAATCTACCCGAATATCCGGTTGTCTTTTTGGGCACCGCTCTGGCCGGTGGCATCGTCACGACCGCTAACCCGCTATCCTCAGTGGAAGACTTGTCCCTGCAACTGAAGATGACGAAAGCTAAATTTCTGGTCACCGTAGCTCCTCTTATGGACAAAGCCAGTCAAGCAGCGAAAGAAGCCGGGGTAGCGGAAATATTTGTCTTTGGTCAAGCCGATGGCGCCACAGCGTTAGCCTCTTTGCTTCAAACTGAAGAAAAAACTCCAAAAGTAAAAATAAATCCGAAAGAAGATGTAGTCGCTTTGCCTTTTTCCAGCGGCACCACCGGACTGCCAAAAGGGGTAATGCTTACTCACTACAACCTGGTCGCTAACATAAACCAATTCACAGAAAGTGAAACCACGGTAGAAAGTGATGTAGTTCTGAGCGTTTTGCCCTTCTTTCATATTTACGGAATGACAGCCCTGGTAAATGCACTGATGTTCGTTGGTGCAACGGTTGTGACGATGCCGCAGTTCGATGTTGAACTTTATCTGCGCCTACTGCAAGACTACAAAGTCACGCAAACTTATGTTGCACCGCCACTGGTGCTGATGTTTGCAAAACATCCGTTGGTCGACAAATACGATCTGTCCAATTTGAAGGTTGTCTTTTCGGGAGCGGCACCTTTGGATGCTGATTTGAACGACGCTTGCGCCCGGCGTCTCAAATGTGTTGTCACTCAAGGTTACGGACTGACGGAAGCATCGCCAGGCACCCATAGTGGAACCAAGCATGCCAAGGATAATCGTTCCGGAACTGTTGGTTTGCTTTTGCCAAATACCTTGTGCCGGATTGTGGATATCGCCACTCACAAAGATCTGGACGTGGAGCAAGAAGGTGAGATCTGGATCAAGGGTCCACAAGTGATGAAGGGTTATCTCGATAATCCCGCAGAAACAAAAAATATGCTCGACGATGAGGGTTGGCTTCATACAGGCGACGTCGGTAAAGTCGACAAAGAAGGCTACTTCACGGTGCTTGACCGCGTCAAAGAATTGATCAAGTACAAAGGTTTTCAGGTCGCTCCTGCCGAACTCGAAGGACTTCTTCTGCGACATCCGGCTGTCGCAGACGCGGCTGTGATACCCTGCCCAGACGAAGAAAGCGGCGAGGTACCCTATGCTATTGTCGTCAAAAGAAGCGAAGTCACAGCCAATGAATTGATGGAATTCATTGCCGAGCGAGTCACTTCGTACAAACGAATCCGGGCGGTGGAATTCGCCGAATCTATTCCGAAGTCGCCTGCGGGCAAAATATTGCGCCGATTTCTGGTTGCTGGTTTGCGCCAGAAACTACAGTATAGATCCGCAACCGTCACTCGCATCGAGGATCGTGTAACGATCGAACGTCGTGGACACGTGCTGTTGGTCGGCTTGGATCGGCCAAACAAACTCAATGCTTTCGATCCGGAAATGTTTAGAGGTTTGGCTAAAGCATTGACCGACGTCGACGATGATCCGGCATTGCGATGCACTGTTCTTTTTGCTCACGGACAGGCATTCACCGCCGGATTGGATCTGTCGACAGCCATGCCGATGTTTGCGCAGGGGCAAGCCTTTTTGCCTGAGGGATATGTAGATCCATGGGGTGTGACTGGTGGCCGCGAACGTCGCAAACCTCTAGTGATGGCAGTTCATGGTCGCTGCTGGACTTTGGGTATTGAGCTGGCGCTCGCCGCCGACATTGTTGTTGCCGCGGCTGATGCACGTTTTTGTCAAATGGAAGTTTCGCGCGGCATCATGGCTTTCGGCGGTGCCACCATGCGACTGCCTCAAGTGGCGGGCTGGGGGAATGCCATGCGCTACCTTCTCACCGGTGATGAATTCAATGCCGAAGTAGCTTTCCGGCTCGGGATCGTGCAAGAAGTGGTGCCGGCAGAGCAGGCACTGACAAAAGCTGTTGAAATTGCCGAACGGATCGCTGCGCAATCGCCTCTGGGCGTTCAAGCTACTCTCGCTTCTGCGCGTCAGGCTGAAAGAGATGGGTTTGAACAAACTGCCAAAGCTCTTGGCCCAACGATTCGAGGTCTGATGGCCACTAACGATTGTAAGGAAGGTGTGCGCTCATTTCTCGAAAAACGAGCCGCAACTTTCAGCGGCACCTAATTTCAATTCTTGAAGTTGTTTCTTTCAGCACGTAGAGGTCTAAAGATTGGCTTGCGCCCAGAGCACGGCTTGAGTACGGTCACGTGCACCGATGGCTGTTAACACGCTAGAGACATGATTTTTGACAGTGCCTTCAGTAATCGACAATTGCAGCGCAATTTCCTTGTTGCTTTTGCCTTGTACTATCAACTTCAAAACCTCCTGCTCACGAGATGTTAACCAGTGAGAAGCCGTGCCGGAAGTCTTCACTGGAGCGCGGTGCAGCTGCGATACTATGCGCGGTGCAATTGTCGGACCGAGATACATGCTGCCCTGGTAAACGGCTCGCACCGCCGCAGCGACTTGTTCTCTGGGTGTATCTTTGAGAAGGTAGCCGGCGGCGCCAGCTTCGATCGCTTCGAAAATGAGTTCGTCATCGTCGAATGTCGTCAAAGCCAGAACTTTGACTAGAGGAAATTTTTCACGAATGCGAGCAGCAGCGGTGATGCCGTCGCAAATGGGCATTCTCAAATCCATCAGGACAACATCCGGCTGCAGTTGTTCGACGTGCAAAAAAGCCTGAGTGCCGTCTGCCGACTGCCCCACTATTTCGAAATCATCTTCGACGGATAATAATGTGGCTAGACCCTGCCGCACTAGCGTCTGATCATCCACAACTAATATCTTTATTGTTTTTCCCGGGGCCATAGTTCTTATACTCGCATTGACTGCTGTTATTGACTCCTTTTCAATCAGCTCGCTTTCGGTAAAGCCATCGGTACGCAAACCTGGACTGCTGTGCCGGAGGCCGGCGAAGTGGCAATTTTTAGGGTGCCGCCCAGACTTTCGATTCGCTCTTGCATGCTTTTAAGCCCCAGTCCCTGGTCGCATGTACCGAGATCAAAGCCCGCTCCATCATCTTTGATTTGCAGAAGAATATTGTCAGTCTCTTGTTTCAACTCGATCTGAATCTTCGTCGCGTGAGAATGTCTCTGCGCATTTGTTAGAGACTCCTGAATCACACAAAATAAATTGTGAGCTTTAATGAGAGGCAACTCTGGTGCATCAATCGATAGATCGATGGCGATCTCACGATTACGCCTGGCCCTGCTAACCAATCCGACAACGGCCGATTGCAGATCGAATGGCGAACCATCTTGTTCTCTGATCATGTGCACCGATTGCCGCACGTCTGAAAGGGAATTCGCAGCCAAATCTTTCGCCGCCGCAAGCGCCTGACGGGCCGTTGTTTGATTCTTGTCGTACATAGTTTCGGCAACGTCTAGCTGGATGTTCAATGACGTCAGCGTGTGTCCGAGTGCATCATGAATATCGCGGGATATTCTCGCTCGCTCATACCTAACTGCTAGATCTTCGATCTCGTTTGTTAATTGTTCGGCTAATAATCTAGTTTTGCGTTCAGCAATCATGATTCTCATCATCGCTGCAACGACAACCATGCAAAAAATAAAATAGAGTTGAGTCTCCAGATGCACCAGGAAAGGCAGCCGTCTTGGCAAAGCGATAGCATTTATCGACGCCATATAATGATAGTAACTATCTATTTTCAGTTCCGAAGCAGTGGCGTGTGCCCCATAAATCGCCAGCATCAAGGCGATCAATCCTTTTAATTCCAACTGACTGGCGGCCTTGGCCACGACACACATATAAACGAAATAATAGAGGCGTGGTGCACCATAGATGCTGGCCGCGTAAACGACTATGACTTCGCCTATAAGGGACAGAAATCTCAGCGGAGTAGACCAACGACTGGAGGGCGCAAACATGGTCCAGAGCACTAACGCAATAAGTAGTCCATCCGAAATCCAGGTGTTTCCTGAGGTCTGGATCGAATTCCAAAAAGGTTGCACGAGCAATTGAGTAGTTGCTGTCAAAATCAATACGGAAAAAGTGATCCAGCGCAAGCCTTTTTCAAAGTTGACGCTCAGTTCGGTTTTGAATGAATTCATTAAGCTGTTTGGCATAGCCCCCCTCAAATTCCAGCATACCCTGGGATTTTCAGTCCGGTCATGACTAAAGTCATATGCCCGGTAATTACTTTGTACCGATGTGGATTTGCCGGTCCGAAATTATCATGGGCACATAAGCGAGATTGTCCTTGAGCTATCGGTAAGACCCAGGCGAACCGGATTTAGCCCGAGTGGACGCAGCTTGCAGCGATTTCCGTACCAGGTGAGGTAAACAATATGAGCGTTTTGAAGACTAGAGCCACCACGATTCTTTGTGCAGCAGTCACATGTGTTTCTATTTTTTCTCCATTGATGGCAGAAGCGCGCGGAGGAGGCCGCGGTGCCTGGGGTGGCGGGTACGGGCAAGGACTTGGAGGCGGGCGATTCGGTCAGGGTGGACAAGGTCAAGCACTTGGTCAAGGTCGGCTCGGGCAAGGCGGCTGGGGTCAAGGTCGGTTTGGGCAGGGAGGACTTGGTCGAGGCGGTCTCGGCGGTTTTGGACAAGGCGGTCAGGGACGAGGCG
>CAJCHQ010000402.1 GCA_903970295.1 Bryobacterales bacterium | reverse complement strand
GCCCGAAAGGAACTTTTACACTTAAATCTCAGATGTACCGACGGTGAACATGGTAGTCTGTTTTTGGGGGTACAGCAGTGACTGGCGGCTGGCTGTCAAGACTGGTATGGGACGGATATTCGCTCAAAAGTCGGTTTACAGTAGAACAATCTGCATCAGATCGTTGAGAATGACTTTTATTACTAAGCAAATCATGGTATCAATTCCTTGCGTGGAAGCATCGGTCTTGGTATTGGCAAGGGCTTTCAGTTTATGAGGAGCTGCGACAGCAGAATAGGAAATCAAGGATGGCACTCGTAAATTACGCGGCGAGAGAGATCAACTGCAAGATCGTTTACTACGGCACCGGACTTGGTGGCAAAACCACCAATCTGAAGTACATACATAGTCAGTTGGCTCCCACCACGCGTGGTGAGTTAATCAGCTTGGCGACAGAAACTGAGCGGACACTGTTTTTCGACTTCTTGCCATTAGATCTCGGCAGCGTGCAAGGATTTAAAACTCGCTTTTCCCTATACACGGTTCCTGGTCAGGTTGAATACAACGCCAGCCGTAAGTTGATCCTGAATGGGGTTGACGGCATTATTTTCGTGGCTGACTCAGATGTGATGCGTTCGAGAGACAACGTCGAATCATTGCAAAATATGATCGACAACCTGGCGGAATACAGTCTCACTCTCGACAACATTCCCTGGGTTCTGCAATACAACAAGCGAGATTTGGCTAATGCTTTGCCCATAGAACGTCTTGAAAAAGAATTGAATATCCGTGGCGTGCCCAGCTTCGAAGCTGTCGCTTCTGAGGGATTGGGAGTATTCGCGACTCTGAAGGCAATCAGTAAGCTGATTCTCAATCGCTTGCAGTAAGTGATCGGCTCAGTGGTTCAGCCTGCGATCGGCGTATGTCCAGATTTCATGCGATCAATATGTCTTTGGGCAGAATTTAAAATTTATTGGTCCTGACCTGTCTTTTGCGCTTTAATGGCTGTGAAAGCAGCTTCTATTGTCAGACCGGTCTAGTGACTCAAGCCACACCCAAGCCGAAATTGAGCCGTGAAGCGGAGTTGTCGGCGCTGCGCCGAGCGATAGCTGTCGAGCGACGAGCCTACTATGCCGATTTTCAAGGACGGCATTCGACCTTTTCTCGCTTCATGCGGCAAACTGCTGAACGATTGATGCGCAGATACCCACTTGAAGCCGTCTGGACGACGATGAGGGGCTTGTTTCGCGAATATCCAAATCTTGATGTGGGCACGCGGATTTCGATCATCAAGCGGGCTGAGGAGCTCTTGATACCGATTTGGCAGATTGCTGACCTGCCGACGGGCAGGGTCACTCTCGCATCTACGCCAGTAGCTGCGCAAGTGGAAACGTCGAGGCTGCCCGCTGACCAGGCAAGCGATGCTGGCAAAGCAGTGGTTGCGGATGGTGATGTTGCAGCTGGTGAAACAATGGTTGCTCGAGGCGTAGCTAAGGCACAGGCAGCGCCCGTCAATCTGACTGCTGTCAACAAACAGGCAGCAATCATTGCTCAGCATAACTTCACTGATATCGACTCTATTCCTGTCAAGTACGTCAAAGGTGTGGGTCCCAAAGCAGAGGTCGTTCTAAACCGGCTGGAGATTTTTACTGCTGGCGATTTACTGCGTCACTACCCAAGACGCCACTTGGATTTCAAAAACCGGCTGTATGTGCGGGATTTGAAGCCAGGCATGGAAGTCACCATCTTCGGCACGATTCGCTCAGTCGGTGCATTTCAATCTCGGCGCGGCAATGTTTCGGTCCTCAGTATCATCATCAATGACACCACTGGCAGTGTGGCTGTCACTCGTTTTGTCGGTGGCAAGTCTAATAAATACTTGCTCGACCGATATCGCTCGCAGTATCCAAAAGGGGCTCAAGTTCTGGCCTCCGGCATGGTCGAGCGAGACAATTACAGCAATCGGCTCACCCTCAAAAACTGCGAGCTGGAGATCCTCGGACAGGGAGGTGAACTGGCCGAGAACGGTGAGATAGATAAAGAGAGTTTGGATTCTACCCACCTTCATACCGGGCGCCTGGTGCCGGTGTATCCGCTGACAGAGGGGCTGAGCCTGCGCCATTTGCGAAACATTGTCTTTAACGACTTGCAGGCGTTCGCCCATCTGATCGTCGATCCCGTCTGCCAGGACTTCCGTGATCAATTGCAGTTGTTGCCATTGAGCGAAGCTTTCGAGCAGATTCATTTCCCGAAAGACACGCCAAATTATGAAGCAGCTCGTCGCCGACTGGTCTTCAATGAATTGCTGGCAATCCAATTGCAGTTGGCGCAAAGGCGCTACAAATTTGAATCGGTGGATACTGCTCTAAGCTTAGAGAGCACAGGCGTAAACAGCTTAGTCTCGCGCCTGGTTGCCTCATTGCCTTTCACTCTGACTGCTGCACAGGAGCGAGTCTTCAAGGAAATCGCCAGGGACCTTGCCGCCCCTAAACCGATGCATCGGCTGGTACAGGGGGATGTCGGATCGGGGAAAACAATTGTTGCTTTGATGGCTTTCATGGTGGCCATCGACAATGGCTTTCAGTGTGTGATGATGGCACCGACCGAAATTCTGGCTGAACAACACTATCGGCAATTTCAACGCCTGATTACGCCGCTTGGCTTGAAAACCTGCCTGGTTGTCGGCAAGCAAGGTCAAAAAGAGCGTCGTGTTGTGCGGCAAGAAATTCTTTCCGGTCAGATACATATCGCTGTAGGTACACATGCCCTGTTGGAAGACGATGTCGAATTCCAAAAACTAGGGTTGATTATTATCGACGAGCAGCATCGTTTCGGAGTCAAGCAACGAGCGCGGCTCAAAATGAAGAGTCAAGCGCCCGAGTTATTAACGATGACTGCTACGCCTATCCCTCGCACTATGGCTCTCACCATCCATGGTGACCTGGATGTTTCCGAAATCGACGAGATGCCACCAGGACGAAAGCCAATTGCCACTCAATTATTCCGGCCCTCACAAAAGAAGCAATTAGTTGCTGCCATAGAAGAGCAGATTTTGCGGGGACATCAGGCTTACATCGTTTTTCCGCTAATCGATGAATCTGAATCGCTGTCTGCTAAAGCGGCGACCAAGGAATACGAAATACTGAGGACCGGTGAATTTCAACATCGTCGGGTCGGCTTGATGCATGGCAAATTGAAGCCGCAAGAAAAAGACGAAGTGATGGACAAATTTCGCCAGCACGAATACGACATTCTGGTCTGCACCACTGTCATCGAAGTTGGTGTAGACGTGCCGAATGCCTCGGTTATGGCCATCGAGAATGCCGACCGCTTCGGTCTCGCCCAATTGCATCAATTGCGAGGCAGAGTGGGGCGAGGCGCTGCTCAATCTCACTGTTTTCTGATCTCCGATTCGCAAGCAGAAACAACTCGCGATCGCTTGCAAATTCTTTGCGAAACCAACGATGGATTTGTGGTCGCCGAAAAAGATCTGGAAATTCGTGGACCGGGAGAATTTCTCGGTTTCAGGCAGAGTGGGTTGCCGGATCTGGTTTTGACTGATCTGGTTAAAGATGCCAAGACTCTGGAAGAGGCGCGCAACATGGCGATAGCCGTTATTAAGCAGGATCCGGAGTTGACGGAACATCCTGAACTCAAGAAGTTTGTCGAGCGCAATCAAAAATCGGTCGCATCGGATATTGTTCGATCGGGTTGATAGTGACTTGCGCTTATTGGCTACTGGCGGCGTGTCGAAAGCAAAATTGATAAATTCTTGATGTTCTTCGCTCGCAAGGCATGGATCTATCGCAAGCTCTAGTGTCATTATGCTGCTTGATTGATTGGAGGATATCTCTCACGACTTTTCCTGCTCCA
>CAJCHQ010000401.1 GCA_903970295.1 Bryobacterales bacterium | reverse complement strand
CCGGCAGTGGCAACAGCTGACCTGTTGTTGCACCTATTTAAAGATGGTCTAATCTGATCCAATTTTATCGATGATGTTCAAAATCGATAGTGGTGGGTCCCAATTTTGACGCTCTCTCGGTGACCATCGGTTTCAATTGTCGATCCGTCCATATCACTTACCGTAAGCGGGTATGATTTCACCAATCCGTTCCGTCTGTCAAAACCGGGCACGGCTGAGCGCTGTGCGAATATTCTTAAAGCCTGAGATTTTCCTGCGTTTTACTGCTTTACTGGAAAGAAGAAGACAGGCTAAACAGGGTAGAAATAAGATAGCCACGGCCAAGTCTTAGAGCATCAAACAACCAATTCTGTCCGTTTGGAGGAGCAATGACCACCGCAACACCTAAAACCAGGCGAAAATTCCCTCGCATCGTCTCCAGCGCCTTCGAACACCCAGCAGATCGAGCCGCACTTGACGCGGTGAAAAAGATCCCGATTCTGGACAAAGTATTCACAAAGTTTTTAGAACTGGGTTTGGAACGGGCGTTTCGAATTCAACTTATCGGACAAGCCGTTCACGTCACACCTAAACAATGTCAAAAAATCTACAAAGTCTTTAAAGAAGCAGCCGACATCCTCGATATGCACGAGCCTGACCTTTTCGTCACGAATAACCCATACCCGAATGCTTTCACATTCGGCGTCGAGCGTCCGTTTATCGTTTTGCACTCAGGCCTGGTTGATTTGCTAACAGAAGAAGAGCTGATGGCGGTTCTTGGGCACGAATTAGGGCACGTGAAAGCCGGCCACGTCCTCTACAAAAGCATTGCAATTACACTTGCCAAAATTTTCAGCCAAATCTTCGGCTTCGGACAAATCGCCCAACTTGGTCTGCAAATCGCTCTCTACGACTGGTCTCGCAAATCAGAATTAACTGCCGATCGCGCGGAGCTCCTCGTCGTGCAAGATTTAGACACCTGCTTGCGGCTGCACATGAAACTCTCGTGCGGCTCAAGAACAGTTTACGATCAAATCGATGAGCAAGAATTTCTTCGTCAGGCTGATGCCTACGAGGATCTCGAATACAGCACGCTAAACAAAGTCTACAAGTTCATGCAAGAGATATTCTTGTCTCACCCGGTACCTGTAGCACGCGCTAAAGAAGTGAAGGCCTGGTCCGAAAGCAAACAGTACAAAGAGATCATCGCCGGCCGTTATCCCACCGGAGAGATCGGTGTTGATCTGAGAGACTGCCCACATTGCGGCTCAAAGGTCAGTCCCTCATTCTTCTTCTGTCCAGACTGCGGCAAAAACGCTCGCATCTGAGGTTCTATTTTTGAAATAACCGCAACCGATCGAAATATCTGACACAGATACGCCTTAAAACCCTGACGCTGTCGGGGTTTTTCGCTGAATGAACTTTTTCGGCATTGGCGACGTTATCTCTTGTATGGGAAATTTTAGGGTGGTCCGCAAAATGTGGGTTTTGCGGACAAGCCTAAAAAAGGGGAAGTTAGCCTATGTCGACAACAACATTTGTCAGAAAATTCGTTTTCGGATTAGCTGACGGCACGACTTTTGCGACGCGCGAATTGCTTAATTCTGGTCCCAGGGGCAGTGTAGATAAAGCATTAGCGAGGCTGGTAAATGCTTCAATCATCATTCGAGTGGCGCGGGGCGTCTTCGTCAAACCACTCTACGATAGTGCCGGTGAGCCAATTCTTCCGACTCTGGCGGAGATCGTCAGAATAAAAGCTGAAGCCTTTGGTAAGCAGTTATTGACGCATGGACGAGACGCCGCCAATGCCTTCAAGTTTTTCGCACCAGGAATGAATACCGAGATTGAGCCAAATCGAATGCCAACATTCACGACTTCTGGATCGTCGACCTCATTCCTGTGCAAGTCGCGAGATTTTGGTTTCGCTAGAGTTCAATTTCGCAGCAGCAGCCCGCTCTCCAAGAAATTTGTTGATGCTGCGGCTGGGCTATTTTTTCGGGCAATGCGGAGCAGCAAAGACAATAGAAACAACCATTCCAATTTTGCCAAAGCACATGAGACTTTTAACAAGCAGCAGAGAGTGACAGTCAAAGCCGCCGCAATGTGGATGCCGGCGTGGCTGTCTGACTTGTTCTGGACGGCGTGATCAGTCTTTCGATTGATCAGTTGTTGCTTGGCTCAACGTCGATCACATCGTCACCGCCAGTTTTCTTTTTCAAAGGCTCGCCGCACACAGGGCAAAATGATTTGTCTCTGCTAGCGGGCGCGTGACAGCGCGGACATTCATAACCAGGCGTGGGTGTGAATCCAGCTTTGGCATCAGCTCGTTGTGAGGCGACAGAATTAGGATCGACAGCCATTTTGATCGAGTCGACTTCGGCTTGGAGGATGCCGATCTCATGTTCAATTGCCGTTACTTCGTCTGCCTTTTCCTTAAGCAGGTCTTCGGTGATTGTCGCGCTTCGGCAATATTTATCGCAAATGAGGCGACCAATCTCCAGCAATTTAGCAGTACGCTTGCGCTCGAGATCACGAATATTGCCCTGCAAGTTATACGACTGCAGCATCTCTTGCGAGCGGGCTTGGACTTTTGTTACTTCTTTGCTGATCCCATTGATAACGTCATCAAATATTGACATTGAAAATCTCCTAGCGCTCCTTCATTCCTTATACCTGATTCCGAACTTTATCGCTTTGCTTTTGGGCGGGTTATGCGAATGCTTACCCCGGATTCATTTGCACAGAATCTGATTCAACCGAACCGAGATTAGATTTGAGCAGATGTGGCGCAGGACTAGCAATTTTAACTTGGTTGCGTCCGCCTTGTTTAGCCTTATATAGAGCGTCGTCGGCGCGCTGAAACAGAAGGTCGGCGTCATCGGCATGCATCGGGTAAGTAGCAACACCAAGGCTGGCAGAAATTTTCCCGGCACCTGGCACCTCAACCTCATTGATTAAACGGCGGATGCGCTCAGCCAATTCCACTGCCATATCAATGCCGGTATTGGGCAAAAGCAGCGTGAACTCTTCACCACCGTAGCGAGCAGGCAGATCGACAGAACGACAAGATTGACGCAAAGTCGTACCAATCGATTTGATCGCCTCGTCTCCGGCTTGGTGTCCGTATGTGTCGTTAATCTTCTTCAAGTGATCGAGGTCGATCACGACTAGTGACAAAGATTGTTCATAGCGTCTTGCTCGCTCGAATTCACGCGCGAGCATTTCATTGAAGCTGCGTCGATTTGCCACTCCGGTCAAACCATCGGTTACCGCTTGTCTTTCTCGCTCCTGATGCAATTCGGCATTTTCGATTGCCACCGAAAGATTGTCCGCAAGTGAATCAAAGAATGATATGTCGTCGATGCTCCACTCACGTCGATGGACACAGTCCTGGAGAAACAAAACTCCCAAGACATTTTCGCGCATCACCAGTGGCACAATCAGTCCAGATTGCAGGCCAAATTGCTTGAGGAAAAGACGATCGTAAGGACTGTGTTCGTCTTGCTCAGGGTCTTCGAGCACTTGTGGCACCGTGGTATTGAGCGCTTTGCGCGTGAACTCGAAACCATGATCAGTGAAGAACAATTCTTTCACCGAAGGTGCGCTTTCTTGAGCGAATTCGTAGACCTGCACCTGCTCTACACCTTCTACCGAGCGAAGCAGCAAACATCTGCTGACGCCGAATTTCACACCAATTTTTTCGACCGTATTTTCGAGCACACGCTGGATATGTACTGAACTGCGCACGGCATTA
>CAJCHQ010000400.1 GCA_903970295.1 Bryobacterales bacterium | reverse complement strand
ATGGGTAGAAACCTTTATCGATTGAATGATTGAGGTAAGAGAGGCGCACGAAGTGCCTCATCAATTCCAATTCACTTACCTCAGGCAATTTTGGCGACTCAGCGCGAATGAATTGTTTGGGTAAAAGTTTGGCGATCTCTTTTTCCGGCACTCCCGGCTTGGGGAGGGTGGATGCGCGTCGATTCTTTCGTGATTTCTCGTAGATCAATTCTTCCATCTGCCGCTCCGTTGTCCTTTTCAATCCCAAAACCAGTAATTAGTGTTCGAACACATCGCGAAACCCGCTCAAATCCAAATCGCATACAACCGGCAAACAATCGATCGTTCGCTGTACCAATTCGAGTCGCCCTTCGCGTTCAAGCAATTGCTTCAGCTGCCGATATATAGGAATAAGAACACGTACATCGTTGGCAGCGTATTCCAGCTGCGAATCGCTCAAATCATCGCGGGCCCAATCGCTGGATTGATCTGATTTATCCATTTCGATTTTCAGTAATTCACGGACAAGATCTTTGAGGCTGTGCCTGTCTGTATAGGTACGGACCAATTTGGACGCTATTTTTGTACAGAAAATCGGCTGCACCTGCGCTCCCAGGTAGTGCTTGAGCACTGCCACATCAAAGCGAGCAAAGTGAAATAGTTTGATTACCTTTTTATCTTCGAGAAGTTTTTTGACGTTAGCACCGACTCCCTGTCCACTTTCGAATTTGTGCTTGTAGCGCACGAGGCTAACTACCCCGTCTTCATCACAAATTTGAATGAGACAAAGTCTGTCTCTGGGCACGTTCAAACCCCGCGTTTCGGTATCGACGGCAAGTAAAGTCTTGCCGGAATAATGCTGAAGCCGATCGTCAGGCAGATCGAGCTCATAAAAATCCGGCTTTTGTTGCTTGACCAGGACCTCAGGCATGAAGAACTCCAAACCGGCATAAACACCGAAAAAAAGGCACTGCAGGTCTAAATTATAATCGCCTTGGGCTGACAGTCGCCGTCTGGTATCGAGTTATAACTGCCTCAACTTTTCTCACAATAGATGTCGTCAAGCAGTTGACAGAGGTGTTCGACTTTTACTTTGAGCCCGCGCAGCTTCGCCCCTGCCTGCATTTGCAGGATGCAGCCCGGGTTGGTCGTAACCACCAGGTCGGCGCCAGTTTGCTGGATATAATCCATTTTTCGCTCTAGCACAGCCAGAGCCATTTCCGGATGCAAGATGTTGTATATACCGGCACTGCCGCAGCAATGCTCGGCTTCGTGCAACGGGACAAGCACAGGCACCGGAGTCAGTTCCACGGGGGTCGACTGGCCAGACGATGCCTGAGCAAGTGGCGATGCCACAGCTGGCGACTCGGCGGGTGAAGCTCCTACAGGCGCCAATTCCTCAGGGGTCGATTCCACGGTCGCCTGCGCGGATTGGTTTTTGGCAAGGGCAGGCGCAACTGCCAGTTCCTGCGGCTGCAGTTGTGCTGGTTGGGCTTGCCCGGGCTGCGGTTCCAACGTCGCGCCCATCTTCTCGAGATTGGCAACGAGATTATTCAACAGAGCGGCTGGTGCACCCCTGACTTTCTGGGCGTGAGCTAAATGGCAGGCGGCATGGTAAGCGATGCGCCCGGGTAGCTTGAGCGGTCGTTCTTTAGGTAAAGCAGTGAAAGTGCCGTCAGCAAGGCATTCTGTTATATCAACCACGCGCTCTGAAAACTTCTTGGCACGTTCGGCCCATTCGCCATCTGCGTGAAGAAGTTCGCCGTATTCCTTGAGCATGGCACCACAGCCAGCCGCACTGACGGCAATCGGACCTTCGGTTTGTTCAAAGCAAAGAATGTTCTTTTTAGCCAGGTCGACTGTAATATCCGACTCTCCGGCGTGATAGGCAAGGGCACCGCAACAAGTCTGGGGGGGATTTTCCACCATGCGATTCTGAGCGGCCAACAATCTCACGCAGGCATGATTGACGTGATTGTAGAAAATGTCCATTACACAGCCCGAAAAGAGCTGGACGCTCCCTTCTTTCTTGCCGGGACGCCAGAAACGCCGGGGCAGCGAACGAAATGCGGGAACCTGAGGCAAAAACTGATTCCATTGACTGAGTTTACCAAAAATGTGCCGCTTTGGTGGTATCAAATGCGGTGCATCATGAATATCGAGTGGGGAAAGTATTGCCCTGTTCGAAGCTTTAGTCCCAGCCAATCGATCGATTAGATTCGGCAGTTTGAGTGCCTGAACGATGCGTAACAAAAAGCCGAGCAGGTGGAGAAGCGCATAGTTAGGCAAAACACCACGAAATACCGACCGCATCAAGAGTCTGTACCACCCGGGTTTCGTCTGCACGAGCGCCGGTCGCGCCAGATTGATGATCTTTTCATATTGAACGCCGGAAGGGCATGCGGTTTGACAACCGAGACAACCGAGACAAGAGTCGATATGTTCGACCAGCCGCGGCGTCAATTTCTGACGACCCTGATTCCATTCATTGAGTAGATATATACGCCCTCTCGGCGACTCCATCTCGCGTCCTGTGGCAAGATAGGTCGGGCAGGCTGGCAAACAAAGTCCGCAATGGATGCAAGCCGCCAGAAGATCCGCGCCAATACGAGGAGCGGCTGACTGGGCAGGAATTTGAGCGTCCTCGCTGGGCATTGAAACCTTCGCGGGAAAAGGATGTATATATGAGCCTACATTCTATCTCGATCGCCGACTGATTGCAGGCATCCAGAGGCCAAACGACCAACAGTCAACTAACTACTACAAGAATCTTCCAGCTGAGTCCGATCACTGCGCAGCCAACACAATTATTTCCGCACCATCTTGCAAACGAAAATCATCCATATTTGTTCACACGATGGCAAACGGATTCAGACACCCAGTTGGATCGAAACTTCCTTTCAACTCCGACTTGATCCTTTGCAAATGCGGGTCTTCCGAGGGTAAGCGCCGCACATGATATTCGTAATCATCATCAGCATACGCCACCACCAGAGGTTCCTTGGTTGTAGCGTAGCGGGCGACGATGGCGATGGCGCCATGCAGCATTGTCTGGTCTTTGGAGAACAGGCGCAAGCGTCCTAAACCAGGCCGATAATGGGCATTGACATGAAGTTCGTTCTCGCGGATATCAGAGACAATCAATTTTGCCGTGCGCACAGGCACCGACGTTTCCACGACTTCGAAATCAGCACATCGCGTCTCAATGCTGTCAAAAACTTTGCCGGCATAGTCGTCGGCGATGACGGAGACTTTGCCAGCCGCCGGAGCACAAAAAGACTCGATTTGCGGCTTCAGCTCGGAGAGGACGCTCGAGTGTTCAGACAAATAGACGAAGAGCGCGGCACTGTGCCTGAGTGATGCACCCACAGGGATATCGACTGCATGGGGAGGCAAGAAGGTGGGCAACACATCGCGGCTGAACAGCAATTCCAAGCCCGCCACCGGCAGCCCGGATTGCATCACGGCAGTAGCGGCATCAACCAGGCTGTCGAAGTGATCGCCGACGAAAATCAAAACCGCGGCTTCTTCGGGTTTGGCATAAAGTCTGATATGAGCCAGTACCGGCAATCCTAAAGTACCTCGGGCGCCGATGAAAAGTTTGGTCAAGTCGTAGCCAGTGACATTCTTAACCACCTTGCCTCCGCACTTGATTAAGCGCCCATCGGGTAGCGCGATTTCCAAGCCGAGAATGAGCGCACGCATGCCGCCGT
>CAJCHQ010000399.1 GCA_903970295.1 Bryobacterales bacterium | reverse complement strand
TGCCGGAGAGCGTGAGCAGCGAACGTGTACAAATTATTCGCAGCTATGGTGGCACGATTATCCTGGTTCCGCGCGGCGACGGTATCGTCGGGGCGATTAAACGGGCGGAAGAAGAGTCTGAAAAGACGGGGGCATATCTGCCGCGGCAGTTCGAAAACCCTGATAATGCCGAGGCTCATCGGGTTTCCACTGGTCCTGAAATTCTCAGCCAAATTCCTGGCGGTGTCGTGCATGGAGTCGTGAGCGGCGTCGGCACTGGCGGCACGATCGTCGGTTTGTTCAACGCTTTCGCCACGGAGGGGTGCCCGGTGACGCCCTTTTTCGCGAGACCGGTGGAGGGAGAAATTCAATACGACGTCGAATGCTTCAGTCACAGCTCGCGCGTGCCAGGCGTGGTGGACGGGCTCTCTCGACTCTATTCCGAAGCATCGCTGCCAGGGCTGCAACAAATCGATATCGAGGGTGGCGAAGCAATCGAGACCACGAGAAGTCTTATTCGCTGCGGTTTTCCGGTTGGACCGAGCTCCGGTCTCAATTATGCAGCCGCCCTGCAAGCCCAAAGGCGTTTAGGACCGTCGGCCCAGGTCGTGACGGTTTTTCCCGACCGCATGGAACGCTATTTTTCAACAGAACTATTCACTGGCTGGCGTTTTTCTCCAGATTGAGGGGGCTGGGCTGTATGATAAACAGACCGGTCGTGCCAGCAAACGACTTTTCAGCCAGGATTTTGCTTTGGAAAAATCAGACAGGTCTAAGGTTTTCAAGCAGCTGCGAATGACGCAGTTTGGGTATGAATATTGTTGAGCCAAAGTTTCTAAGTTAGGTTCCATGCCGCTTCACGATTCATTCAAAAGCGATCCGTTTAAACGTAATCCGCTCCAGAAGCGGGCGAACGATGCCATCCTCGAAAATATGAATCTGGCCACGCCACCGGCCCGCAAGGATTTGTCTTTTGTTGCGGCTCGTGCCCTCGAGTTGGCACCGGCGACGCAGATATTACAGTGGCGATCGACTAACGGCACGACCTATCAACTACAAGTTGCTTATCAGGGCGACGTGCCCACCTGGGTTTTACTCAACGTCGACGAAGACCCGCCTAAAACCGTTTGGCGAGTTGTGACCGAAAACCCCGAACAAATCTATCGTTTACTTTTAAAGAAGGTCGGCTCCCAGCCCGATTTTCTGGATACGAATTCTTACGCGGCCACGGGCGATCATCCTCCTTATCTGCCTGCCAGTGATCCTCTAACGGGCGGCACACCGATCGTCAGCGGCACGATTTTTCTCGATCGCTACCAAATCATGGAGCAGGTTGCCAAAGGCGGCATGGGTGTCGTCTATCGGGCCGTCGACATGGTGATGAACCGAGATGTGGCAGTCAAAGTCTTGCACGCGCATCTGATCGAAGACATGAATGCAAAACAGCGCTTCGAGAAAGAAATGCAAGCTTGTATCAGTTTGAAGCATCCCAATGTCGTCACTGTTTTTGATTACGGCTACTCGCCCGGCCATGTGCCTTACATGGTGATGGAATATCTGGATGGGCTGACACTGGAACAGGAATTAGATAAATGCGGCACTCTCGATGTGCCGTCGTTTGTGCGCACCTTCACTCAAATTTGCTCTGCCCTGACACATTCCCACGAAAAAGGAATCGTGCACCGGGACGTAAAACCGAGAAACGTGATTTTGGTCAAACAAGGCGACGGTGGCGAGTCGCTAGCCAAATTGGTCGACTTCGGCATCGCCAAATCAGTCGGTAGCAATACGTTGCAAAGACTGACCTGTACTGGTGACGCCATCGGCAGCCCGTTCTATATGAGTCCTGAACAGTGCCGTTCCGAGGCGCTTGACGCCCGCTCGGATATCTATTCGCTCGGTTGCATGATGTATCAGGCGATTTCTGGAATGCTGCCATTCAATGGACAAAATCCTTTGACGACGATTTTTATGCATGTGAACGATAGAGCAGCGCCATTTACAAACCTCAGACCCGATCTCGATATTCCGCCCGAACTCGAGCGAATTGTTTTGAAAACGCTGGAGAAAAATCCAGACCAGCGCCATCAGGCAGCCAAAGAATTGTCCGATGATCTGCAGACGATCAAGAAGAACCGAGGCCCACTGCAACCGCATTCAATCCGCATGGCCATGTCGTCTACGGGGCGCAGCCCGGCGATTGTTCCGGCCGCCAACTTTGCTGTGCACGACTTGCAAAAACTTACTCCGCAAAGCAATCCGGTCGTAATTGAGGAGTCTGCCGCTTCTCTCAAAGCAGGTGCGCGCCCTACACCGTCAGCGGTGCCACAACCGGCGGTGGCGCCACAGACCGCAGCGGCGTCTCAAGCCGCGGCCGCCATTCCAAACACTACTGAAACCTATGGGCAAGACAGCTACGAACCAGCATCCCATTTTGATGATTTCACCGATTCTGCAGAAAATATCGATTCGATCCTGGGTGAGTTAGCGGCAACACCCCTGACTCCACTTGCTGATCTGCCGCCACCGCCAGTGGTGCTTGAACTACTCAAACAAGCCGGCATCATTAGTTTCGAAGACGCCGAGGCGGCCCTGAAATTACAAACGTTCCACGGTGGCGAGCCCGGCCGCTTTCTAGTCGAACTCGGCTGTATCGACACGCGCACTTTCGTCTCGGCTACCCAAGCTGAGAAAATGATGGCCCGGTTTTCTTTGAATTTAGAAGATGCCGCACTCACACTCAAGTACTGCTACAAGAAAGGCATTACTGTCGAAGAAGCGCTGGCGGAACTGGAATAGGTCTTTCAAGATTTCCTTTTCAAATGGCGATTGCAATCATCCGGTTAATCGGGATTGAGCAGCGTAATTCCTTGTTCTCTCGGAATGCTGTTGTCAATCTTCTAGAATGATGCGATTGATGGAGTGGAATCAATGAAGAATCCCTGCAGCGCGAGAAAGTTGTCAAACATTGGTTCAGTGCTGACGTTTGCCACCATGATGAAAATATTGCCCGCATATTTGTCTGTCGCTTTTGGCATTAGTCTATGCCTGAGCCTCGGGCTGCCAGCAGCCAAAGCGGAAACATCGGCTCCTGCCAATTCGGCAAGCACTACCGACTCCGCCTCAACGACAGATGCGCTGGCGAAACTTGAAAAGAGACTGTTTGAATTCACTTATTCAAGCGAAGACGATGATGCGCGACTGAATCGTCTGGAAACATTTGTTTTTGGTTCGAAACAAACCGGATCGACAGATAAGCGCCTGGCTGATTTGCAAGCTGCTGTCGTCAATCAGACCCCGGCTGCCGGTGCCAGCGCGGCAAAACCTAACATGAATGGCGGTAGTGAAACGGCTTCACTGGCGCCTGCGGCAGGAGCGAATGGTCCCACTGAGACTTATCCTGCATTTGATTACGCCAATTATCCTCGCGTGACTGAATTAGAACAGTCGATTCTGGGCACGACATACACCCATGATGCGCTGCCTGATCGTTTGAGCAGGCTCGAGACCAAGGCTTTCGGCAAACCTTTGACGACTGAGGATTTGGCTCAGCGAGTCGACGGTCTCGACCGCTATGCCCAGAGAAATGATATCTTCCACGAACGTCGAGCCCAACCTGTAGCCAGCGAGGAGTTCGGTGCACCCAGTCAAACTGGGGCCACGCCAATCGGTGGTGGCGCTCCAATGAATGCTTACAGTGGCGCCCCCCAGCCTCAATGGGGAGCTGCCGTGCAAGGGATAGATCAGCGTGTGGCGATGATGGAACAATCGGTTTTTGGACGCAGTTATGCCAACCGACCGTTGGCTGACCGGGTAGAACGTCTCGAAAAGAAAATGGTCCCTTACGAGCACAATATGGGCAAAAATGATTTGCCGGCGCGAGTCGATCATTTGTGGTCGATTCTCAGCGTTGCCAATACTTTGCAAGGCGCGCCAGTTGCGGCCAATCAGACTAATATGATGGCAAATCAACAAACCACTACTGCTGCAAAGGCACATCCATGGTTGCATAAGCTTGGCAAAGTTGCTGCCATTG
>CAJCHQ010000398.1 GCA_903970295.1 Bryobacterales bacterium | reverse complement strand
TCTAATTCTTTCAGCTGCTTGGAATTCATCGAGCCGATATATTCACGCAACTGCTTAGAAGCATTGTCCATTTGCTGACACTTACTAAGCGGCGGACCGAACTCACTCTGCGTATTCAAATAAGGAGCCGCATCATTCATGCGTTCGACTATGGCTTCAACGTTGCCGGTATAACCTTCGTGTCCTTGGCGATGGTCGAGATAGGCATCAGCTTTGGCAGCATCCTCACCTGACAGACGGTTGTGGACCTCGGCTCGCAGCCGCTTACTCCGGTCAAGCTTGGCATATTGCTCGTTATAGATTTTTTCGAATTCAGAGGCTCCGTCACCTAATGAACCAAGATCAGCCATCACTTTTCTGGTGTCGGGCATACCGAAGCTAAGCCACCCCTGCGGATGGATGGCTTCATATACTTCTTTAGCCTTGGCCTTCAGATCTACCTCAGATTGAGCTGCCGGCTGAACCGGTGCAGCAGATGGAGCAGATTTGTTGCTTCCCAAATGCGATTCTTCAAGCACCAGCTGCGGGTACAGACGACCAGCGCTTTTCGCATCATCAGCCTGGAGTCGCAGCCGCACCTGGCGCGCAAAGGCAGGGTCAGCTTGAGCATCGTCATGCAATTTCTGGGTAGCCTGGTCCAAATGATTGTGCGCGGCCAGCTCTTCGATCGCCGCAGCCTCTTTAGCCACTTTGTCCTTTGGGTCGGGCGAATGGTTGTCTGTGGGCTTGGAGCCTGGCGCAGAAGAAGTCATGTTCGAGGCTTCTGAAACGTTGGAAGAGGCACCGAGGACGAGCGAAAGCGGGCAACTTTGGAAGGGGTTGCTCATTTTGCTTATATGGATATACCCCGATAATCGAATTTATCGACATCTTTCCAGGAAGACAGGGCTGTCAAGCGGGGCGGTGGTCACGTTCGTGGTCTATCGTTTGACCATCGTCAGGCGAATACTCAATGCAGGTGTTTACGGCCGGGGGACATGATGCTATTTTCAATGAGTTGAAGTGCTAACGGGCGCCAAGAACGGAAGCAAACTGCGGCAGGTTTGGAGGATATCGATGACCGAACAACAAACTGCGCACCCGCCAGGGACAGCGATCGTGGTGCAGCACGACTTTCCGAAACCGCCTGAAACCGTCTGGCGCGTTCTCACAGAACCAAGTTTGCTAGCCAATTGGCTGATGCCCAATGACGTAAAGCCAGAAGTAGGGCATCAATTTACATTCCGGCGCGACCCAATGCCCTTGATTGGGTTCGATGGAGTACTGCGCTGCAAAGTATTAATAGTCGAGCCTTTCACCAAGTTCAGCTACACATGGGTGGGCGGGCCGCTCAATACCGTATTGACGTGGACGCTCACGCCTTATGCGACGGGCACTCTTTTGAGATTGGAACAAACCGGTTTTAATCCGAAAAATCCGATTCAAGTACTCGCATACAATGCCATGAATCAGGGCTGGAATGACGACAGTCGGTTGCGTCCAACAATCATGTCACTGCCGTAACCTATATGCACTTCAGAACAATCTTGCCCACAGTCTTTCGATTTTCTAAAAGTTCGTGCGCCTTAGCAGCATCGGTTAAAGGCAGCACATGATCGATACGCATTTTGAGCCAACCAGCTTGAATGCCTGCGATCACCTCATTAGCGCGTCTCATCAACTCATCGCGATCGAGCAAGTAGTTGAACAAGCTGCCGCCAGAGATGGTGACAGATTTTGTCATCAATGAATTGGGAACGACCGCATCGGCGATTCCACTGGCAGCACCAAAGATGACGATGTGCCCTCGCTGTGCGACAGCTTGCAAGTTTTTCGTGAATGTGTCCTTGCCGACACCGTCAATGATGAAGATCGGACCTTTACCATTCGTCATACGCTTACTGGCTTCGACAAAATCTTCTTTGGTGTACAAGATGATCTCATCGGCACCAGCTTCCCTTGCGATTTTCGCCTTTTCTTCCGTTGACACAGTACCGATTACCCGCGCTCCGAGGTGCTTTGCCCACTGCACCAGGAGGAGCCCCATGCCGCCTGCCGCCGCGTGAATCAAGATGGTGTCTCCACTTTTCAGTTTGTAGAATTCGTGCAAAAGGTAGTGCGCAGTCATGCCCTGAAGAGGAAATCCTGCACCCTGGATAAAGTCGAAATCAGCCGGCAAATCAATCAACCATGCCGCTCTAACAACGACCGCTTCGGCATAAGAGCCAGGCTCGCTGGTGAATGCTACACGGTCTCCAATTTTCACATTCGTCACACCGTCGCCAATCTGTTCGACGATTCCCGATCCTTCAAGACCCGGAATGAAAGGAAAAGTTGTCGGATACAAACCGCTACGTTGACCAACATCAAGGTAATTCACACCAGCTGCATGCAATCTGACCAGAGCTTGACCAACTCCTGGTGGAGGCAATTCGAGATCGGCGAACGTCAGCACATCAGGTCCACCAGTGTGCGCGACCTGGAAAGCTTTAACCCTGTTCGCTATTTTAGTGCTCATGATTCTTCCTTTCAAATTACGGTCTTTCCAATCAGAAATATCGTCAGTCATTGATATCTGCAAATCACCGCCCATGGTGCCACTCAGCGCCCATGTCGTTTTTGCAATGCCCATGATCATAGCACGCTACATTCAACCAATCTCAGAACACTGCGGCCGTCCGTACCGCTAGCCAAATTTTGTATCACTCTGCCTGATTAGTTAGTCGTCTCTGGAACCTCTCCACCCATAGAAATACCGAGCGCTCCATAAATGTTAGTGATCGTCTGCACATCGTTCTTCTTCTCCGCAGCAGACATATGCGAAAGAATCAATTTTGCTTCGCGTTCGGCTTGCTTTTTACTCACTGTACCTGACTCGATCTCGAGCCGAAGCAGTTCTAGCTCCTTTTCATTATCGACGCGTCCTTGTTTTTTATCATCGGCAATATCTTTTTGCAGTTCTTTGATCGTGTCGCGACGGTTTAGCATCGCCTGGTAAAGATCGTGAACACTGATTTGACCGCCTTTTCCGAAAGCGAAGTCTTGACCCTGCGTATTGTAAATCGTCGCTTTGGGCGGCGGACCGGCTTCATAGCCTGTCACTAAGATGTAATGCCCTGAATTGTCACGATCAGCGTATTTTTCGCCGCTTCCGAGCTTAGCCGGCTCGTCAAAAGGTCCGTTGTCAGAATTGATCAACACGACCACAGGCATTTTGGCGTGAGCCATATAATCATCAAAATCTTTCTCTGTTTTGAAGCGAGTGACGTCGACAATGTCGGAGGTTGCCTTCTTAGCGAAATCATCATCCTGCGAGATGGTGCCGAGCGATTTGTCTCCGGTAATGGCTGAATAGGCTAAGGGTATTTCAAAATCGTTCAAGGGATAGAGGGTATCAGTAATCGTCTTATCGCCCCTAACGACTTGAACATGCTCACCATCTTCGGATTGCCAGTATTTACCGTCCTTGATGTAGTCGGGTTCTAACTTCGCATCTTGCTTCAAAGCAATGTTGAGCGCCCCAACTTGAAATATTTCACTGGCATGACTGCGGTTATAACCGTTATCAGGCAATTTCGATTCATTGTGCGCTTGAGGATCTACTTGCACTGTACTGCCGTCCATCGCCGTGTATTGCCCAGTCAAAGCCACATCCGAAACCATTCTGGCCGCCGCTTCCGGATGTTTGAGATAGGTGGCGACCTCTAGATCGGCGGCACCGCACGTATTGTGACTACCCTGATGAATACGCATGGGATCGGCGGCTTGACTGATTATTTGTTCCGCTAATTGCCGACGCTGACTTTGATCTGAAGGGGTAGTTGCCGTACTTGTGATCAAAGTATCGACGCTGGCATACATCTTTGCCAATTGAGTTGGACTGACATTATCTTTTTTAGCGCGCTGCTCCAATTTGGTCAGATCGTCTTGAAATTTTGCTAACTCCTTGGGGTTGTGAATGTTTGCCTTAGCATCCGCGACGAGCTGATCGTGACGCTCTTTCATGGCTTGATCCGGCGTCAGCACGCGATCTGGATCTTTGTTATCATCATGCGTCCACACATGCTCGGGTGCGCGAGCCCACTTGTGCTCAATAAAACTACCGTCCGGCTGCGGAGTCAGTGTATAGCCGCTACCATCTTTTCTCTCCACACGCACAGCACCGTCTTTAAATGTCGTGGTTTTTGTGCCTTTGCTATCGGTGGTTTCTGTTCCTTCATCGGTTGCCGCCTTGGCGTCAGTTGCTGGCTTAGTATTGGTTGGCGACTTGGCATCGGTAGCCGATTTAGTCTCTTTCGCCTGGGTCGGCGACGCCGCATCAGTCGGCTTAGAGCTCGGCGCCGCATCCTTAGATTTGCCTTGCTCAGGCGACTTAGACCTATTGGGCTGCACGCTGTTCTGGAGCAGTTCCTTACTTCGTAGCCGAAGGTCTTGCTGCGGAGCGATTTGCCAATCTGGGGCTGGCGTTGCGTAAAATGCCGGAGTCGATATCTCGCCGGTCTGAAAATACTTTTGCAGCATTTCCAATTCCCGCGTTTGTTTCTCTTGAGAAATCCGGCTAATCGACGGAACCGCTTTGACTGCAGCGTTGCCCGAAAATATTTTGTCGGTGTCAAAAGAGAGATCGGTTTTTGCACCATGGTGGTTTTTAGCTTTGTCTGCAATGAGCTTCTTTATGGTCACCGAGGGATGTTCAACCATCGATGCCGCAGGATTTTCACCAGTGAGAACAATCTGGTGATCGGCAGATTTTTGCGCTTCTACAGTCATGGTTAACCCGCGCCCATTTTTGCTGGGACAGAGAAAATAATAATGCTGATGAAAGTATCGAATGAGCCGTAAAAGCGTTGATTTTTCGGCTGTTACAGTGAGCGAATTGTATACGTAATTACCGCTGCATATGTTTCGAAAACGTTAAATGGCATCAACCTCATTGAGACTGCCTCACCAGTTCGTCAGAAATATTTCGTACGCAGCATCGAATCGATGCCGGTAGTCTTATTGAACGTTGCTCAACCGATA
>CAJCHQ010000397.1 GCA_903970295.1 Bryobacterales bacterium | reverse complement strand
CCTAGGGGTACCTCCCCTAAGTATTCACGGAAACAGTCACTATCGTGATTGGGAGTGCCATAGAGATGACGCCCCCGCCCAAGACAGGAAAACAAGAGGGCGCCACTAGCCTGGGCAGCGTTTCTTTCATCTTGACCGGCTTGCTTGTAGTTGCGCAGTAATTGCTTCAGGTCGTCAGACGAAGTCTCGGCGTCGCGCAAATGAAATTGCACAGTCCGCTCATTGTTCATCAGTTCACCAACAACAAGAGCTCCAGTACGAGGTTCGATGCCAAGAATATTTCGAATCAAAAAATCGCCGCCTTTGAATTCGTCTTTGAATTCGTTCATCACGACGCCCAGAAACAGGGCGTTTCTCGCCAGAGCCTGATCATTTTTATCCAGACTTTCAAGCAGCGAGTGCAATTGTGTGACGGCCGGCTGACCGTCCAATTCGAGCAAGAAATTCTTCGTACATCTCGTCACACGCATTGGTTTGCCGATTGGTCGACAACCCTGCGCAACCAGCGGATCAACTACGACGTTTCCTGAGAAGGAGGCGCCCACAACTCCTTTGTGATAAACGCGGTCGCCTTCAATAAGCACGTTCATTCCTGGTTGATTGGCGCCCGAAGCCATTCCTCCAAGCTTCGTCGCTTTCGGAAAAGCAAAATCAAGACCTTGCACCAGAGGATCGATGTTGAAGCTGAATTGATCGGGCAGCAAGATAAAACTAGGCTCTTGGGCGCCGGATACGCCGACCAACTTCTCCCATTCGGTAGGTCCGGCATCTTGATCGGGTAACTCGTCATCCAACAAATGAAACGTCTTGATCTCGACATCAGGCATAATCGCCGCCGTCAGCGCCACAGCTTTTTCGTGCTCGACCTCCATTCCACCGCCTATCAGGCCGCCCGCAGAGCAACCAATCAAATGCTTCGGCGCACATTCTTTCAATAGCAACTCAGGAATTTTCTCGTATTCGTTTTGAAAATGCGGCGATACAAAGGCAATCAGTAAATCCGGAGTTTGATTTTCCAACTGAAATTGAATCTTCGCGACGCATTCATGTATGAGCTCGCGTACGCTGCCATAACTCTGACTGCCGAGAAAGTCTTTACCGGATAATGCCGAAGCCCACTTCACAAACCCACCCCATCGGTCAAACTGCAATAAGCATTAGACAATAGTACCAGGACAGGCAAAAGCATCATTCGCATCTTTACGAATAAGCTCACCGGCAACCAGCGCGGGTACAAATGGGATATCGCTATGATTGAGAGGGTAACATGGGCACTAATTCAAAGCACTTCGAGAGCCCCAAGCAGGCAAAGGTCCTCAAGAATTCTGAGAACTGGAAGCGCCTGGCCCGCTGGAGCAGTCACGGCTTCTACAAACTCGAAACCGAAGACACTGGCGATGTCCCGGTGCGCCTCTTTCTCACCGAAGGTTTGTTCCACGAGTTAGAAGACATCATCTATCGCCAGATTGTCAACGCCACTCGATTTCCCGGCGTGAAAGCCGTGATTATAACGCCTGATACGCATTACGGCTACGGCGTGCCGGTCGGGTGCGTGCTCATCACAGATTACAAGGAAGGTGCAATCGCGATGGGGCCAGTTGGCTACGACATCGGCTGTGGCATGATGAGCGCGAAATCAAATGTTTCAGCCGAGGCTGCAACGGCTGAAAAGCGGCTGGAATTTAACGCCCGAGTCATGCAACTCGTTTCCATGGGCGCTGGCGGCAAAAGCCATAAATTAGGGACGGTCACTGAAACAGAGTTCAACAACCTGGTGCGTGGCGGCGCTGAATATTACGTGGCAAAGTATGGCGCCAGCTTCGACCGTAGTCATGCAGAAAGACATCGAATTCCCGTAGATGACACCTGGTCTATACCCTGGGGTGGCAAAGGGCGACCCGAGCGAGGGCTCGGTCAAATCGGCAGTCTGGGTGGCGGCAATCACTTTATTGAATTGCAGCGGGAAGAGGCTAACAATAATCTTTTCGTACAGGTACACACCGGCAGCCGCGGTTTCGGTCACGGGCTGGCCACCAACTATTTCGAGTTAGCCCGCGAGGAAAAACCCGAAAGCTTAACCGATATCGACCTCGGTTATTTTTTGCCGCAATCCCGCCATTATCGCGATTATCTAAATGCAGTCGCAGCCGGCGGTAACTATGCGATTCTCAATCGCCTGGTAATTTTTGAGCAAGTCAGTGAGGCATTTCGCAAAGTTTTCGGCGCCGACCTCGAACTCATTTATGAAATCAGTCACAATCTCGTGCAGAAGGAATGGCACGACGATTACGGTGACGTTTGGGTGCATCGTAAAGGCGCAACAAGAGCATTTCCTGCTGGTCATCCAGCGCTGGCAGGGACCCAGTGGGAAAAAACCGGACATCCAATTCTCGTGCCAGGCAGCAATAAGAGCTGGAGCTATGTCCTGAGACCGCTTCCCGGGGCCGTGAAGAGCGGCTATTCAGTAAATCACGGCGCCGGTCGCCGCATGTCCCGCGCACAGGCTGTGCGGGAGCTTTCCCAGGAAAAAATCGATCGCGAATACAGAGAGGCGGGCATTATCGTCAACACCGATGGTCATG
>CAJCHQ010000396.1 GCA_903970295.1 Bryobacterales bacterium | reverse complement strand
TATCGCCGGGGCTGATTGGTGCTACTTTTCCATTACCTGTGGGACTAAACACCTTTCCGTGAAATTTGATCATTGGTTGCCATTGAAAGGTGTTCGACATGAAAGAACCCGGACGAACGAAGGTCCAGGGTATTCCCGATTTTTCGACCAGGACTTCTTTATCTCTGTGCATGGCGCCAATTTTAGAATCTTCGTTGCTGGCCCCCATCGATGACAGCATCACAACATGTTTGACGCCGGCTTTCTTGCTTTTTTCAAGCAGAATGACGTTCGAATGATGATCTTCGTCAGTGATCATCGGGAACATGAAGATTCGCTCCACCCCCTCCACTGCGCGTTCAACCGTAGATTCCTCGTTCATATCCCCAATCACACGCTCGACCAGGGGATTCAGATGGGCAACTTTTTTCTCATCCCGACTCACCACCCGCAGTGATTGACCGCGACCGAGTAATTGCTTCACCAGTTCGCGTCCAACGTTTCCCGTCGCTCCAGTAACCAAAATCATGTTTCACCTCTTCGCTGTTTTGCATTGGTTGTATTCATTTTTTTGTGGCTTGTGTTAAGTGACTCGTCACTCATTAATTCGTAATAAAAAAGAGAGTGAGACGAATAATCGTCTCAGATCATTTTTTTGTTTTGATTTTGCCCTTCGGAGATATACCGAACATCAGGGTCTGCACGACTTCATCAACATATTGATTGGGCGTCAACGGCTCTCTGTACACATCACCCAGTGTCACCTGCAAAAACGCATAGTGCCACAACGCACCAACAAAAGTTTGCGCGAGAGCCTCGCAATTGGTGCTCTGCAAACGCCCAAGCGCAGCCTCGTTTTCCAGGTAGTCGGCAATTAGTCTGACGCCCTTGGCGGCTCGCTCAGGTCCAACTTCGCACGGTTGAACCGTCGCTTCCGCATCCGCGTTTTCGCGACTATTGCTCCAATCCATCATGGTTGCCGGAATGATGCCGAAGAATTTCTTGACCAGCAAATTACCTAGATCTCGCAGAGTGTCTTCGAGCTCGCCCTGGCCGACCCGTTCACTGAGATTGATCGGCAAAGGTTTAGCGGGATCGCTGTCCACATTCATAGAGGCGCGAAATAGAGCCTGCTTACTCTTAAACCGCTTGAACAGGATGCCTTGCGAGACACCCGCTTGTTCCGCGATTTCAGCCGTTGTCGCCCGTAAGCCACGCCGCAAGAATACGTCCCTCGCCGTGGACAAGAGCAAATCATCTGCAATTACTATTGGGCGCGCCATGTCTATTTTTCATTAATAAGTGACCGCTCACTATCCTAACCGAATGACTTGCTCACGTCAAGCTCTGATCTCAGCTCGACAAGATCAGCATCATCAGGGCATCGTCGCCTATTGAAATAGTGACAAGCCAGTCACAGCCCCGTTATAATATGGTTCGCGATCGTGAGTATATACGGAAGTAGGCATGAACACTGATTCTATTCCGCGAAAAGTCAATGATAAAAAAGAGTATGAGCGCAGCGACACGATGCGCACGATTCATTTGCCGCCGGCTGAGCCGCTGCGCTCGCAAGCGTTGCAGCTGAAGGAAAGCCTTGCCGCCGAAGATCGAGAGGAAGTGCAAAAAATATGCACTTCGATGCTGGGCGGCTTATCTGAGTTTTACCAGGTTAAACCGCCAACAATCAAAATTTTAAGCGTGCGTCCACTTCGAGAAACTTCTCGCTGGGTGCATGAATTGTTCGGCGATTACGATCCCGAAACGGCAAAAATTCGACTCTGGATGCGCACGGCCAGACAAAAGAAAGCCACCTCATATGGTGTGCTGCTCAGCACTTTTTGTCACGAATTTTTTCACCATCTCGACATGGTGTCACTCGATTTGCCCAATACTTTTCACACCCGCGGGTTTTATGAGAGAGTGGCACTCCTGTATCACCATGTGCAGAACACGCCAGTTCGCAACATCGTTTGGATGCGACACGCCAACGGAACCTACCAGGTAGATTGGGGAAAAACAATGGCTGCAGCCAAAGTCACTGCGGAACGAATTTGACGTTCGTCAATTGATCTTTTTCAAAGCCAAAAGAAAACCTCGCCAACCCTCATTTGATTGATTTTGGTTGGAATCAAATTCGAGATTGACCAGTTCATCGTATGTCATTTGATGTACATCTGCATGAGCTACGGCGGAGCGATCAGAGCTTGTTTGGTTCGATTGGCTCGATTGGCTCGATTGGTTCGATTGGTTCGATTGGTTCGATTTGCTGGAAACTACGGTCGGCTCGAAACCAATGACCTTTTGAGTCGACGGATTCCGAAGCTCTTTTGTCGGAAGAAATACACTCAGCCCACCTAACGATGGGGGCAGACTCGTGCCACCAAAACTGCTCTTGTTCAAATTCATCCCCTCTAGATAAGCACTTGCCAGCAAGCTTTTCTGGCGAGCTTTGACATTGTCGATGTCTCTAACCAATGCTTCGGAATGACCATTGAAGTTTCGAGCAGCGATTTCCAGATTGCTTAGAAACACGTTTAAATCAAATTTCGCCACTTTAGGGTCGCTGCCGGCTGGCCTCCCCTTCTCATACACCGCAGTCAAATTCGGTGAATGATCAATCAGCGTTTCCACGGTCAGACGCGCATCAGGATCTTGAAGAGTTTGATGCAACAAATCTCCCAATTGGTTCAACGATTGCATGAACCGCTCGCGCTCCAGACCGAGCTCGAAATGAGCTAAAGTGGGCGCTCCGCTGACTGCGGTTCCACCAGCGAAAATGGCAGTGTTGGCATGATTAGCCGCCTCCGCCACCACTTTGTCGGCTAACTGTT
>CAJCHQ010000395.1 GCA_903970295.1 Bryobacterales bacterium | reverse complement strand
ATCGAACTCAACGATGGTGAAGTTCTGGCTATCGGTCGCAAAAGCAATTCCGAAGCCAGCCAGAATCTTTTGCTTCCATTTGCCGAGGTATCCAGCCGGCATGCTGAAATTCGTTGCCAGGAAGAGGGCTGGATTCTCGTCGATCTCGGCAGTACGAACGGCACGCTGGTCAACGGCTGGCATTTGCATCCCGGTCATCAATATCTGTTACGTCCGAACGACCGCATCACAATCGCCGGAAACTTCGACCTGAGCGTGCATCCGCCCATTGATCCCGGCACCATGGACGGCAAAACTCAGGATCTGTCTCTGTTCAAGATTCATTTGTTAAACGCCACGATTTTGGTCGGCGATATCAAAGGATTTACCTCCATCATGGAGCAGCATGCCACCGAGCCCGAGCTGGTGATGAAGGCGGCGCGCAAAATTTTCAACGAACTGGCCAAAGAAGTGCGCGAGTGTCACGGTCAATTGGAAAAGATAGCCGGTGACGCGATCATGGCATACTGGAGACCCGAAGACACGACAATCAATGCTTACGCCAGCGTTCATCAGGCAGTTCTTGCGTGCGGTGCGGCGATCGAAATGCGCGCTATTGCCGACCGATTAGCTAAAAACGCCAGCTACTGGCCGTTTCCGAAGAATCCATTCAACCTCGACATCGCCATCGCCACCGGTCCCGTGGCTGCTGGCGCTTTCGGTCATGGCAATGAAAGTCCTCAACTATTGGGCGACACAGCAAACCTGGTCTTTAAATTGGAGAAGCTGATCGGCGATGATGGTTATGGTGACATAGTCGTTGAGTCCACCACCTACGAATTGGCGAAAGACCACTTCAAATTCGAAGCTCTGGGTGAGTTTAAAATCAAAGGACGCAAGCAACCAATCAACGCTTACCGACTACTGCTAACTTAGGTTTTCAAAAATGTCTCACGAAATGGAAGACACTAACAACACAGTGAGGCAAGCAAGCAAAGTCGACAGAGATATCGAATCAATTGATCGAGGTGTCGAGTTAGTTGATCGCAATGTCGAATTAGTTGATCGAGGTGTTGAGCTAGTTGATCGCAATGTCGAATTAGTTGAAGGCGATGCCCCCAACTCATTGCCACAGGTTTTGCCTAAACCTGATCGAGATGCGAATACTCTCAGGGTGGGCACTGCCAGTGCCGCTAACCTTCCAGCGAAAGTGAGAGCAGAAGAAGTCGCCCTTAGATCGAATCAGACGAGCATGCTCTGGTGGCCAGGAATTGTTTTATCGTTTGCGGTTTTCTTTCTCACTTCGAGGGGAGATTCTCAACCTTTTATCGCCGCCTTGTTTGGGGCTTCAGCATATTGGTCCTATTGTATATACCGATTGTTCGCGCGCTACGAGCCGCGTCCGGTCGGTCAACTGCCGGCGCGGTATCCGGCGATTTTGTCGATGGGCGGTAGCCCTGCCGGAATCGCAGGCTTGATGCTCGTCCTCGATGTTCTGGTTTTGAGTGTCACTGAGATGATTGTGAATACGTTCAGGTCGATTCCCAATGCCGGGGTATTCGCTCTCATCTCGATCATCACTTTGATCGGTGGCGTGGGCTTGTTGGTGGTGCCTTTTTTGCTCACATATCGATGGTACTTTATTGTTTGCAAGAACGTCTTGTTGTCTCGCTCCCCGGATGGTTCGCCACCATCGAACTCTACCGCTTTGGCCTGGAGCTTTGCCATTGCTACAGCAATTTGCGGACCGAATCTTTGTGAAATTTTGCTTTTCTTGATTACGCGGCAGGATTATTCAACGATTCTGCCGATGAATTATTTCTACGGAAGCAGCATGATGATAGCATTTGTAATTGCCATAATTGCAGAAAAAAAGCGGAAGCAGACGTATACGGCCGACACGATGCCGGAAATACAGAAGCTATGAACAGAGATGATACAAAAATAGCAGGCACAAAAATAGCACACTCAAAAACAGAAGGCACAAAAACAGAAGGCACAAATATCGATAGGTTGGAGAAAATGATGGGAAGGATCGGCGCAGAGAGAGTGGCTTTTACGCTAGTCATGATGTTCATCGTGGCCATGGTTGGCGGGCAAGCGAGCGATGGCACCAAATTGCTGATAGCTGCCAAAACCGATCGCTTCACAGAGAAGGAAGGTTTCGAGCGGCAGCCGAAAGACATCATCAATACGCTCAAGTCAAACGAAGTTGGTCCTTTTCAAACATTTTTCGATGGTCTTCAACAGGCTTTCGATTTCGATAAGACTTTGAAAAATAACGGACCTTTTACCGTGTTCGCGCCTACCGACAAAGCCTTCAAAAAAATGTCCGATGATGATCTGGCGCAACTTTTTGCCAACAAAAAGAAGCTCAAGCAGGTTCTGATGTACCACGTGGTGCAGGGCAAATTCGATGCAAAGCAATTGCGTGACAAGAAGAAATTGGTGACCATGGAAGGAACTGAAATCACGATTTCCGAAGACAACGGCAATCTATACGCAGACAAATCACTGATCACGATAACGGATGTGCCGTGCACAAATGGTGTCATTCATGTTCTCGAGCAAGTAGTGATGCCACCTCTGGCGCAGTAGTTATCGCCATTGATTAATTTCGCTCAAAGCGCTGTGCTTTGGTCCGCGTGTTTCATGCCGGCAAAACTGGGACCGACTTTGCAAGGTTGCACTTCGATTTTTTGCCAGACTTTTCCTGTCACATATGGTTCTATCTTCAGCCATTGATCTAATTCTTCAGGTGAATCGAATTCGCAGATAAGAACAGATCCAATCAGTTTGATGTTGTCATCAAGAATGGCGACAGCATATAAAAACTTGCCAGCATCGCGCATCTTGTCGCCGAGCGCCAGATGTGCTTCTCGAACTGCCATGCGCCGCGATAGCGCCTGGTCGTCTTTCCCGTCGTATCCGGTGACTATAAATTGCATCAAATATTCTCCATCTCGCTACATTGGCGCAACGGCGCGTCGACCGGCTTCCATCAGGCTGCCATTGCGATA
>CAJCHQ010000394.1 GCA_903970295.1 Bryobacterales bacterium | reverse complement strand
GTCGCCAGGCTGAGGCGCAACCGATGCATGCACTTCAACCGCCGAGTCGCCTTCTTCGAGAGTCATGGCGCCGGATTTCAAAGAGCCGAACATTTTGTTTTTGGGGCTGATTTCCGGATAACCTGGTCTGAACTTCACAACCACATAAATGATGGGCATCGCTTCTTGGCGCGCGACTTTCAATATGTTCTGAAAACGTCCCAGAAATTCGGGGTCGTTGGCATAGCGATTGACTATGATGTTTTGCATATCCATCACTAACAATGCAGTCTTAGACATTAATAAGCACCTCTCTTTCAGTATTCTAAAATTCAAATTTAGGTTCCGGTCATGATTGCGATTTCTTCATCGGCCTCTCTAATTGCCTGCTCCAACTCGATAGGCGTTTCTTTGGTCGGTGGCTTGGCCGGCACCTTCAAATAGATCTGCATCACGCGCGATCGAAAAGCTATGGCGAGCACTAGTGTAGTGACGCCGGTAATGACAATCGTGATTCCCAATCCAATTTTGTTGGCCAGAGTTCCTGCCATCATGCATCCAAAGGGACCCAACCCGAGGAATGCCATGACGACGAAGCTCATGACGCGTCCTCTCTTGTCGGGATCGACAATTGTTTGGATCATTGTGTTGCTTCCGGCCAGCATCATCATGCTGCCGAAGCCGACAAGTGCCACCGCCAGCAGTGACAGCGGTAATAAAGTGGATGAACCTAGTATGCAGAGCCCTATGCCGCACATAACGCAACCGATAATCACCCAGCGACTAAGCTGTTTTGCTCCCTTGCGCGACATCAAAAACAGCGCCCCTGCGACTGAACCCGCTCCAGCTGCGCCATTCAGTATGCCTAACGTCATAGCGTCACCATGAAAAATGTCTTTGGCGAAAGCCGGCATCAAAATAGCAAATGGCATCGTGAACAAACCAACCAGAGAAATAAATAGAATCAGATCGCGGATCGGTGCAAAGCCAAATGTGTAAACGAATCCCTCTTTGAGTTGCTCGAGAGAAGTCTTAGGCGTCAAATTCGGCGCGAATGCCCTGGGTTTGACGAACAGGAGCGCGGCAATCACGGCAATATAACTGACTGCGTTAATCGAGAAGCAAATTCCTTCACCGGCCCAGGAGACAAATAAACCGGCAATGAATGGTCCCACTAGTCGAGTCAACGTGTTGATCGAAGAGTTGATGCCGATTGCGCTTGCGAGATGGTCGTTGTTCTCGAGCATGTCGACGAGAAAACTTTGCCTTGCCGGCATATCAAACGCTGTAATTATTCCAAGCACACAGCTTAGCGCTACGAGTTGCCATAGCTGCGCTTTTCCCGTGCAGACGAGAGCCGCCAGGCAAGCTGCTTGCAGCATAGCCAGTGTTTGCGTCAGTAGAATCAGATGATGTCTGTTCGCGCGATCGGCAATTATGCCCGCTACTGGCGTCAGCAAAAGTGAAGGTAGCTGACTGGTGCAAGCGATCACGCCCAGCATGAAAGGCGAATTAGTTAGTCTGTAAACCAGCCAACTCAGAGCCATTTGCTGCATCCAGGTGCCGATCAGTGAGATCACTTGCCCGCCGAAATAAAGTTGCAGATTCTTGTTTTTCCAAACAGTTTGCACTTTGCACTCCTTGGATACATCGGTGAGTTTTTGCCATTGCAACTTTGGCGGTAGCAATTGTGGAGCAAATAATGCAGCTGTGACTGGAGTGAATTCTAGAATGAATGAATTCATTTTGCAAGTATTACTGTACCGATGCCCTCTCGACATTATGAGCTCAACCGATATCGGTTGAGCTCTGAAAGAAAGGCGGCAGCCTCTGGCAAGCTTCAAAATTTGCCTACAGTTGGCGAATTTTATATTGAAATTGGGTGCAGGCTACCCTAAGCTGGTTCTGTTTGGCAGTTGTACGATCGCTTGAACCAATCGTCTGATAATAGTCTATAGTGAACGGTTTCATTTTCGTAAGTAAGCAATCATGGTTCGAACACTGGATTTAGCGAAGCAAGCGGCCATTATGGCGGCCGCAAAAGCAATTTTTACAAGGGATGGCTATGCCTCGGCGAAAATGACTGATATCGCCATCGAAGCCGGTGTTGCGCCCGGCACGCTGTACTTGTATTTCGAAAACAAAGAAGCGCTGGCCAGCACCATTGGCGAAGAGTTCTTTGCTGAACTGATTGCTCAATTCGGCCAACTCATTCGAGCAATCGAAGATCCGGATGGCGTTGTTACTCTCGTTGATTGGGGATTTCAGGTGGCCGACCGGGAGCGCGTTCTTCTCGCCATGGTGCGAGAACGTAAGCAAGACCCTAAATCCAAGCAAGTGGGGAGGCAGCGCTTCATCAGCCATTTGGCTGAATCACTAGAGGAGCTTATGGCGCGCGGTGTGATCAGGCACTATGCCGATGCCACAGCGCTAGCCGATGTCTTGTTGGCTTTGATGCGCAGAGTGATCATGTCATCTGCCGTTTTCCAGGACGAGCAGATCGAACAACTGAAAGATGGCTCTGTGACTGTACTCCAGCACGCTCTTTTTGACGACGTGACTTTGGCAGCGAATCGCCTCGTCAAGCGCAAGCACAAGCGCGACCAATAAAAATCGCAGCGGCATTTCTTCTGGTGCGGAACATCGGAAGCTTTCTGAGAAATTGTTCTTCTTTTGAAAGCCATAATTTCGTTATGTTCCGTGACTTAGCACTGAGCAAGCGATACGATATAAATCATACCGGTTGGTATGATGGTTTAAATTTTGACCGGTTGGTATGCTAGCGGGCTCTGCTGGGATTTTAAGGACTGAAGGATACATCCATGGCGACGGACGAAAAGCCTGAAGGAGATCAAAGCTCCCCGAAAAAAGATGATGACAAGACCAAGGGTAAAAAAGATACTGCCGCTCCAGAAAAGAAAAATCGTCGCCCTCTGATTTTCATTGTCGTCATTCTTGTTATTGGCGGCATTGTTGCCTTGCAGTACTTTCGCAACAAGCCCGAAGGCAAGCCCGGATGGTCGAGGATTAGCGGTCGGATCGAAGGTTACGAAGTCAACGTCGGAGCCAAAATTGCCGGTCGGGTCGAGTTCATATCCAATCGCGAAGGCGAAGAAGTACAAATTGGACAGCCGTTGGTCAGACTCAGCGACGAAGATATTCAAGCGCAATTACGCGGAGCCAAGGCGCGTTATCAAGAATCGCTTAATTCGGTGACCGAAGCAGAAGAACTGCTAAAAGTTTCGCAAGAACAAGTCGAGCAGGCAAAGTTGAATGTCACTCAGTCGAAAGAAGATGCCGCCGGACGAATAGAGCAAGCGGCCGCCACCCTTGCAGCGACTAAAGCGCAATACAGTCAAGCCGTCGCCAATGAAGTGCAAAGCAAAGCCGATTTGGAGCTGGCTCGCGTGCGCAAACAACGATACGATGAGCTGGTGGTGAAGGGCGCGGTCACTCAAGATGAAGATGACCAGGCGCACAGTACGTATGACGGTGCCGTGGCCACAGTCGATGCGCGAAAAGCGGCAGTACTAGCCGCCGACCGCCAGGTGAAAGCAGCTGACGCAGCGCTCAAACAAGCCAATAGTAATTCGTTCAATCCGCCGATTCGCTTTAGTCAAGAAGCTGCAAATACAAGAACTGTCGCTCAAAACGCAGCAGCTCTCTTGCGGGCCAAGCATGCTGTTAAAGACGCCAAATCCTCGATCGAGCAAATTCAAGCAAACATTGTTTACCTTAATATCGACAGTCCCATCCACGGTGTAGTCACCGCTCGCACGGTTGAACCGGGTGCAGTCGTGGCTGCCGGGCAGACAGTAATATCGTTGATTAATTTAGATACAGTCTTTTTGCGCGCTTATGTGCCGGATAGCGAGATCGGAAAAGTCCGCCTCAATCAGCGCGCTCTCGTCTATTACGATTCCGATTACAAAAAGGGACTGCCCGGCAAAGTAATTGAAATCGATCCTAAGGCTAGTTTTACCCCCGAGAATATCTACTTCCGAGATGACCGAGTGAAGCAAGTCTTCGGTATAAAAATTTTGATCGACAATCCGTCAAATTATGCCAAACCGGGTATGCCTGCCGACGCAGATATTGATATTCAGCCTGATTCAGGTGACACCCACAGTGGAGCGACAAATAGTTGAGTGCTGTTGCTGAACGTTCACAAAAAAGCGAAGTAGGCACTGTTATCGATGTCAAAGATTTCGAGAAGTCTTATGGCGATTTTAAAGCGGTCAAAGGCATTTCTTTCAACATCACCAAAGGTGAGATTTTCGGCTTGATAGGTCCTGACGGTGCTGGTAAGACAAGCACATTCCACGTTCTTGGTGGCGTCATGGATGCTAGTTCCGGAGAGATCAGCATTCTCAATCAATCACCTCGCAATGCGCGTAAGAAAATTGGTTATTTGACGCAGCAATTTTCTCTGCACTTAGATTTGAGCATTGAGGAAAATCTGGAATACAGCGCTGGCGTGCGTGAAGTCTCGGATGAACTTTTTAAAGAACGCAGCGAGCGTTATTTGAAGTTGATGGATCTGTCTAGATTTAAAGACAGGCTTGCTGGGCAGCTCTCTGGTGGCATGAAGCAAAAGCTGGCACTATGCTGCGCGCTCGTTTCCAGACCTGAGATTCTGTTGCTGGATGAACCAACGACTGGTGTCGACCCGGTATCGCGGAGAGAGTTTTGGGATGTACTGGCGGAGGTGTCGGCCGAGGGCGTGACCACAGCCGTGGCAACGCCTTATCTCGATGAGGCCGAACGCTGCAATCGCGTGGCTTTGATCTATGAAGGAAAGATTGCAGACATCGGCACACCTAAAGAGTTGATTGCCAAGCTTAAGATGCACAGGCTGGAGATCCGGTCTGGCAAATTGGAAAAGCTCGAAGATTCGCTAAATAAGGTCGTCAGCGCTAGTCGTGATGTCGTCAGCGACATTCAGGAATATGGCGATCGTCTCGATTTGTTGGTGGCGAATGTCGATCAGGGCCAGGCGCTGATTGCCGACAAGGCTCGCGAATTGAACATAGAAGCTCCGCAAGTTGAAGTGTCTGAACCGAGTCTGGAGAATGTGTTCGTCAGTAAGCTGCGAGATGACAACGTGCAGAAGGGCGAAGAAAAGCAATTTCATTTTCAGGATTCGAAAATCGAAAAAGGTAAAGTCGCTATTGGGGCAGATGATATCGCCATTCAGTTTGGCAATTTTCAGGCGGTAAAGTCAGTCAGTCTTGAAGTTGGCTACGGCGAAATATTTGGGCTTCTGGGAGCCAATGGTGCTGGCAAGACAACTACTATCAAAATGCTATGCGGGCTTTTAACGCCGACTCACGGCACGATGACACTGGCTGGAGCGAAGAGTGATTTGCGCAGCTCGAAGTTGCGCAAGCGCATCGGCTACATGAGCCAAAAATTTACGCTCTACGATGATTTGAGCATCAAAGAAAATCTCGAGTTCTATTGTGGCGTCTATGATGTGCCGCGCAAAGATCGGCAGGAAAAAATGGATTGGGTCCTTGAGACATGCGGTCTGAAGGGTCAAGAAAATCTGCTTACCCGCTCTCTGCCAGGTGGTTGGAAGCAGCGTCTTTCTTTCGGTGCTTCGGTCATGCACCAACCGGAAATCTTGTTTCTCGATGAACCCACGTCTGGCGTCGACCCATTGGCTCGGC